>JAGZJH010000045.1 GCA_018365815.1 Erysipelotrichaceae bacterium | reverse complement strand
AATTGCGGCTGTACAAGTTGGGGTACTTAAAAGAATGTGTGCAATTTTAATTCAAGATTATGATGAAGATGGTAATGTCATAAGTGAAGAAGGGTATGCCTTAGTCAATCCTAAAATAGTTTCTTACACGCCAAAAATGGCTTATTTAAAAGCCGGTGAAGGTTGTTTATCTGTTAACGATGTCATCGAAGGTTATGTTCATCGTCACGCTAAAGTGACTATTAAAGCCTATGATTTATTAACAAATCAAGATGTAACTATTGTTGCAAGAGGATATAATGCAATTGTATTTCAACATGAATTAGATCATTTTGACGGGAAAATGTTTTACGATCACATTAACAGTGAACACCCTTTTATGGCAATGCCTAATGCAATGGAAATTGAGTAAAATCATACATACCACACTGCTTTTGCAGTGTTTTTTTTATTAACACCAAATATTATATACTAGATAAAATAACGATGACCTAGTAACAATTTCTCAATTGAGAGTCCCGTATTATTTTAAATACACAACCCCAGTATTTTATTTATTTTCACTTTTTGATTGATTTATCTAGTATTTATAAAGAAAGTATGTTATACTAAACAAGTAAAAGAAATAATATAATTCAATTTTGTCATAGATATTAGAGAATCGTGTTATCACTTATGTACAATTAATCTAATATTTATGATTTTTTTATACATCAAGTGTCTTCTTTTCAAAAAATATAAGGAGGTACTAAAATGAGTACAGGTAAAGTAAAATGGTTTAATAAGGATAAAGGATTTGGTTTCATCACTGTTGATGATAGTCAAAAAGACATTTTTGTGCATTTTTCAGGAATTTGCACAAGAGGGTTTAAAAGTTTAGAAGACGGACAAAACGTAAGTTTCGATATTACACAAAACGATCGTGGATTACAAGCAACTAACGTTACTGTTATCTAAAAACGTAAAAACTATATCAGTTAAGTTTACACTTAATTAGTATAGTTTTTTTAATTTTAATCGTAAAACATTGATAATAATTGAGTTCAACTTTCAAAAATTAAAATTTAACCATTCTTATTATAATCCTATGCTTTTTAATGAATGACCAATCTTGAGGTAAAGAAATTATAACTGATAAAATATTTATTATTTCTAAATTTAAAACACTTAGACAAAGGTTGATGGTTAAAAATAATTCATTTACATAAACTCATAGTAAAATAATCACCCTTTAGTTTAAAGAATTCTATGAAATGTTTAGTATAAAATCACACAAATAATTAAAATCTCTTATTCAACATTTCAATTATTTTCCTCATTTGTTCTTATTATTCTATAATGTTAAAAAGGAATAACCAGTGCGGTTATTCCAATTTGTGATCATTACTTTTGATTTTAAGTTTTCAAAATAATTAATCATTCAACTAATAATGAGATTCTCTATAGTGACATCATGTCACTATTTTTATTTTAAACTAATTTTCACGTTTTTTACGATGCGCTACATAAATTCCAGAAGCAAGTAAACCAGATACAAACATTAATCCTATAAACAAATTAAGTGTTGTAGTATCTCCGGTTTGAACTCCTCCATTTGATGTGTTTGAATTTGAATTAGAAACAATTTCTAATCCGTCAATCGCACCATGTAATTTTTGAACCAATGTATCAACATTTTCTTGTGTTAAATCATTTTTATTATCAAGCGCTTTTTTAACTTCAGTGAGTACAGAAACTAATTTTGAATATGTTTCTTTTGTATATTTAGATTTATCTAATTTTTCTGCACTTTCAATTAAATTTAATAAACCATCACAATTTCCACGAGTAACTAACAATTGAGCGGCTTTATTTAATTTGTCCATTAATTGTTGTACTTGTTCATGTGATAATTCATCTTCAAGTGCTTGTTCAACTTTAGTTGTAGTTTTTACATATTCTTTCCAAGAAGAAGTCGTATAATTTTCTTCTTTATAATTTGCTAATAACACTTTTAAAGCATCAATTTTATCGTCAGTTGCTTTTAGAACTAATCCATTGCATGTTTGACGTAACATATTCATTGCTTCTTCAAGTTCATCAAGTGTAACATCTTCTTTTTCAATTAAAACATGTGCTTTAGCTAAGGCTTCTTCAAATGGTTTAGCAGTTTTTGTTAAATATAAACTTGTATCCAACTGATTAAGTTGATTTGATACGATATACTCATTTAATGCCTCTTTACTAATACTTACTAAAGTTACTAATTTAGATTTAGCAATATCTAATTTTTCAACCATTTCATCAACTTCTGTTTTTGATAACTCTTGATGATCTTTTTCTAATAAAGCTTTTGCTTCTTCAATGACTTTTTCTAAATTTTCCCATGATTCTTGAGTATAAAGGAATTTATCTAACTTAGATAATAATTCGATTCTATTTTCAATTGCTTTATAATCTCCACGTTCAACTAATAAAGTTGTAGCAGCTTTTAAATCATCCAAAATTCTTTGTACTTTTTCATATGAATAAATTGTTGGAGAAGTGATAACTTTTTGTGCTTCATTTAATACATTTTCAAATTGAGCATAAGAACTAGCAGTGTAATGAGCAGGATCACAATCTAATCCATCTACAAATTCTATTAATTCTTTAACCGGACTACGATATTCATCACTTGTTAATGTGACAATTTCAGAAATTGTTGGAATTTGATTAGATTCCCATACAAATTTAATTGCATAAACTTGATTCCATAATGGGAATTGAATTTCAACTAACGATTTATCTAATTTTCCAACTTCAATCCATTCTTGTCCATTAGCCTCATCAACTAAAGCTAATACTTTAGCTTGTGAAGCAACACCTGCTTGAACAATATTCATTTTCTTAACATCTAAATGATCAGATAATGTATAAGTGATATATCCCGCATCTTTTGTATTTGGACGATATGATGTAGACACATCTCCATCAATCATATTTTGTGGAACAAATCCACTTTCTTCAATACAATTAGATTCAAACGTTGGATCGTTAGAAACCGGTACATATTCACCATCATTAATCATAATTTCATTAAATAATACCGCTCTATTTTGATTTCTAGCAGTAAAGTGAATTTTTAAATATCTTGCTTCTACGTTATTAGCAGTTGCTTCAACAGAGACTTTATTTGGATAAGTTGAAGAAGTTTTATATCCTGCATCTGAATCAATACATTTGACATTTGCATCATTTACATTTTCAACACCATCACCAATTGTAACTACTTTAGTCCATTCACCATCTAATGAATTTGAAATTAGTATCTCAGCATCTCTAATGTAATTAACGGCTACATCTTGACTAAATAACGCTATTTTATTAATAATTCTTTTTTGTCCTAAATCATAAATAATATAATCATCTTTGTTTGGAAGTGTCCCAAATTCTGTCGTAGTATCTATATTTTGGTCAAAAGCAGCACCATTATGACGGCTATCTTCTGCTTCACCCCAACCTGGTGTAATTCCTAAACTTGTTTCATAAAGATAAGGTGAAACAATTTCTTTTGAATGAACTTCAAATTTTTGAAGTTCAAATGTAATTGCATTAGTCGTTAAATTAATTAAACGAACATAACGTGCATCTTCTAATTCACTTAAATTTGTGACTTCTTGCCAATGTACTTTGTTTTTTGAAGATTGTAAAGTTAATTGATTTCCATTAACAAGTTCCATATCAATTGAAGTTAAATCTTTAATTCTTCCTACATCCACGCCAATATAATCATTTTGGTTTAAGGTAATACTTGTGACAGGATTAATTAACGTTACATCATGAGCAATGATTGTTGATAAATCTTTTAAATCATCACGATTAGTTTCAACAACGCTGTGTTCTAATGGATCAGGTGTCACAGTAAATGCAGCCATTTTTAACCATGTCTTTTTTTCAACTGTATTACGCACACGAACATAACGTGCTTTAATACCTGAAAAATCTTCTTCAATGACTTTTTTATTTACATCTTGTGTATAGTGTTCAAATTTTGTATAAGTTTCGCCATCAGTTGAATATTCTAAATCATATTCGTCCCAGTAATCACCATCATATCCCATAATAAATCTTACTGATTGAATAGGCTTAACTTCTCCTAAATCAACACCAACGTAATCACCTACTAAACTTATATCGCCTGTATTCGTTTTATACCATACAATTGAATTATCATTGTCATCTAATAAATTAGAAGCTACATTTCCATCGTATTCTTTATATGCTGATGTACTGATAACTTTAAGTGAACCTGATTGTGGTTTAATTGGTTCATTATTGACATAAATTTCTCTAATTGCTAACCATATATCAGGTGTTTGTTGCGTACAAACGACACGAACTCCTTTAACCGTTAAATCAAGCCCTTTTGCACTTAATTCTAAAGCTTTATTTTCTTGTTCAGTTCCTTCAATATCTAACCAATTTATTCCATCAATCGTATATTGAAGTTTTGCTTTTGAAAAAGTATTTTTATGATTTGTCGCAGAATCTGACATTAAAAAACGTACTTCATTTAACTTAATTTCTTTAGAATATGTTACACCTACATATTCACCTTCTTTAGATGAATTTGGTGTTTTCCATAATGCAAATGTCTTTTCATCTCCATCAAGCATTAAATCTGTTGATTGTGCAGGTGTATCTTGTCGACTTGTGATCACTGAAATAATTTGCTTATCAGGATTTACAATATTTTGTACTTTTTGAGATAAATATTGTTCCAATGTTTTAATAAATGGGACAATATGTTGTACCCCTACTTCTGCATACTCAGTATGATCAACATAGTTAAATCCATAAGTTTTAGACTTAACAAAAGCAGCTTGTCCTTTAGCAAAATAATCCCAAATAACTGCTTTATCTTCGTTATTTTTTACCGCTTTAATCGCTTCTAAATAATTAATAACAGCTTCATTGGTATCTTGCCAACAGTTTAACCAATAAATAATTTGGGATTTTAATCTTTGATCTCCTGCTTCTTGACTATAAGTCGTTGTCGCAGTCTGTAATTTTTTAAACTCATTGATAATTTCATTTGCTTTTTCTTCGTCAATTGATTCAGTCGCTAATTGCTCTTTAAAAGGTGTTAACAATAATTTTAATTGTTCTGATTCTTCTAAAGAAACGACACGATTATCCATATTTTGATTAATCATGTGTTTTGATAATTCTCTTAATGCATTTGAAGCATCAGTTTCAATCGCACTGTTATGATCAACATATTTAAATGAATCATTCCATGTTTGATCTGCTTCGCCTTTACTTTCCCAAATATTCCATGAATAACATGCATTTCCAAAAATCGCAACTTTACTTGGTTCAGATTGTTGCATTGGATTTAAAACAATCCCTTGAATTTTATTAGCATCTACTCCTGGGTGTAAAAAATTAGAATATCCACCCATAATTAAATGATTTTTAGAATTATCTGAACATGGCCAGTTAATCCACATATAAGGTCCACGACCGGCATTGTTTGTAAAAGTAGTTGTGAATTCATTTGAAACTTCACCCCATACTCTTCCTCCTGTCATGACTATTTGTACATTTTCAGGAAAATCTTTATAATATGATTGCCCATTATACATATACTCTTGTGTACAAAATGGTAAAGTTAATTTTAAATCCGGATATGTTTTTTGCATTTCTTTTAACCATGCACTCATATCGTTTAATGTTCTAATATAGTTAGACCCACCAACATTATTCGCATCATCGGCTAAAATTGCAATTTGTCTTACCCCTGCTTCAATGACTTGGGCAAATTTTGCTTGCATTACTTTTAAATCATTTTGATAATTTTCTTCTGCATTATATCGAATTGGATTATACATGTATGGATGTAACGCAAAGACGAATCGACATTTAGATTCATTTCCGACTTTAGCTAATGGTTTAATTTTTGTTTCAATTTCTTCAGCAGTATATAATTCACGCCAAGAAGAATTATGTTTTGGATCGTCTTTAGGTGCATAGAAATAAGAATTTAATTTATAATATCCTCCCCATTTCATTAATTCTTGACGATCTTGTGTTGACCATGGGTTTCCATAATATCCTTCAATAAACCCACGACTTGATACATCTGCATAATCCTCAATAGTGAAGTTTCTAATTGATGTATCTTTTAACTGTTTAACAATGTGATAAAGTGTTGTGATCCCATAAAATGTGGCATCAGTATCTTTTCCTAAAACAACAATTGTTCCATTGTTTGATGATAATAAATAAGAATCTAATTTAGTAAATAATTGATTTGTTTGAAGTATCATATTTTGACTAACATATTGATCAACCACTTCATTTGATCCTTTTGTCCCAACTAAAATATTAGTCATACCTTCTTTTATTTCGTTAGAAGGGGTTGCACTTAATCCTTCAAGTGCTAAAACTTCATTTACTCGCGCTTTAGTTTCATTGTCAATCGTTGATTCATAAACAATATTTAAATTATCTAATTTAAAATTGCCCTCTTGATATGACACTAAATGCGGATTTGGATAAATTTCATAGTCTTGTTCAAGTGCTTTGATTTTTAATGGACTGATTGATGTAATTGAACTTAAAACCATTAAAATACTCATCAACACTGAAAAGACTTTTTTTAATTTTGTCTTATCCATTTTAATCTCCTTTCCCGTATTATGTGAAGATGAAAATAAAAGTACTAAATAAATGCACACCAAAGATCATTTATTTCAATCATGCCTATGCAACAAAAAAAGACTCAAACCGTACTTAAAAAGTATCGGCTCAAGTCTTGCCTAATCAAATAGTAACAATCCATCTTCCACATAAAAAATCATATCATTCACTATTAGTAAAGTCAACAACTTTTTAAATTAACTCATGAATTCAAATTCAAAATCAAGAATTTTAACAGTATCACCATTTTCAACTCCTGCTTCTCTTAAAGCATCATCTAAACCAATGTTACGCATTTTTAATGCAAAGCGTTTAAACGCATCATCAGAGTTAAAGCTTGTCATAGCCACAGTACGTTCAATTTTTTCACCAGTCACATACCATAAACCATTTCCGGCATTTCTAATGTCAAAATCATTTTTCTTTTGACCTTCATAAGTATAAACAACACTATGCTCCTTAATTTCCTCTTCATTCATTAAGAAGTTTGGTGTTTTGTCTAATAAATCAGCAATACGGTATAACGCTAAGTCTAATCCTTCATGAATAATTGTTGAAGCGGGGAAAATCTCTACTTCATCACCTACGGCTTCTTTAAAGCGTTTTAGATTTTCTTCAGCCCCTTCCATATCCATTTTATTAGCCACAACAATTTGTGGTCTTTCTAATAAACGATATTTATATTGTGCTAATTCTTCATTAATAATACGATAATCTTCAATTGGATCACGTCCTTCGACTGATCCCATGTCTACTACATGAACAATGACACGACATCTTTCAATATGACGTAAAAATTGATGTCCTAATCCTTTACCTTGACTGGCTCCTTCAATTAATCCAGGTAAATCAGCCATGACAAAAGAACGACCATCTTTAGATTGAACAACCCCTAAATTAGGAACAATTGTCGTAAAATGGTAATCAGCAATTTCCGGTCTTGCTCTTGAAACAACAGATAATAATGTAGATTTACCTACCGATGGGAAACCAACTAATCCAACATCTGCTAACAATTTCAACTCACAAATAACTCCAAATTTTTCACCGGGTTCACCACGCTCACAAATCGTTGGAGCGGGATTACGACTTGTCGCAAATCTTGCGTTACCACGTCCTCCACGACCACCTTTAGCAATGACTGCTCGTTGTTTGTCATGAGTTAAGTCAGCCATCACTGCTCCTGTTTCTTCATTTAAAATCATTGTTCCCACAGGTACTTTAATCACTAAATCATCTGCACTTCTACCGGCCATTTTTTTAGGCATTCCATTTTCACCGTTTCGTGCTTTATATTCTCTTTTATATCTTAAATCTAGTAATGTAGATAAAGAGGTTGTTGCTTCAAAAATAATGCTTCCACCTCTTCCACCATCACCACCGGCAGGTCCACCTTTAGGCACATAAGCTTCTTTTCTAAAAGCAACGACACCATCGCCACCTTTACCTGCTTCAATATAAATTCTAGTTTTATCAATAAATTGCATCTACTTCACCTCGAGTTCTATTAGTATAAACATTTGTAAAAGAAAAATCCCAAATAAGGGATTTTTTTAATTAAGCAACTGGGTAAACTGAAACTTGTTTTTTGTTTTTACCTAATCTTTCAAATTTAACAACACCATCTACTTTTGAGAATAAAGTGTCATCTCCACCTTTACCTACATTAGTACCTGGATGAATTTTAGTACCTCTTTGTCTATAAATAATAGAACCAGCTGTACATAATTGACCATCTGCTAATTTAGCCCCTAATCTTTTTGATTCAGAGTCACGACCGTTTTTAGTTGACCCAACCCCTTTTTTAGAAGCGAATAATTGTAAATCTAATTTTAATAACATACATTACACCTCCTGGATAGATATATAATTAGAATAACTTTCTTCGATTGTTTTAAGTTGAACATACAAGGTCTCTAGTATTACTTGTAAGTTACTATGATTACAATCTTTTATGTTTAAAATAACTTTTCCTTCATCAACTTCATAATCACACAAACTAATAAGTTCCATTTCATTAATTGCATTAATACCACCAATTAAAATAGCACTTACCCCGGCACAAACAATATCTTTACCATTTATGTCAAATAAAGCATGACCTTCAGTTTGAATTTTTTTAATATGATTTTCTTTTCTTTTAACAACTACTTTAATCATAATTATTAAGCATTAATAGCTTCAATGACTAATTTAGTGTAAGGTTGACGATTACCTTTTTTTTTGTGGTAATGTTTTTTTGCATTGTATTTATAAACAATAACTTTTTTGTCTTTACCATGTTTTTCTACTTTAGCTGTAACTGTTGCTCCTTCAACATAAGGAACACCTACTTTAGTGTCTTCTCCACCAACGAATAATACTTTGTCAAAAGTATATACGTCACCTTCATTAACATCTAATTTTTCAACGAAAATAGTTTGTCCAGCTTCAACTTTTAATTGTTTTCCACCTGTTTCAATTACTGCGTACATTAATCGCACCTCCTATAAATTTTCTCTAAGACTCACCAATTAAGGCAGCAATGCTTTAAAACCTTATATGTGTGGTTGTAGCTAGAGGTCTACAACATCATGTATTCTACTACATATAGTTTTTATTGTCAATCTATTTTAAGCAAAAAGAACGCATTAAATCAAACGTTTTTTAATTATTCATATTTAAAAACAACAACTTAAAAATAAATGAATTTATTAAGCATTTATCAGTATAAAATTACAATACTTTTAAGTTTTTAGAATGATGATTTAAACTGATACACCCGTTATCGCTTACTAACACCAAATCTTCAATTCGCACTCCAAATTCATCAGGTAAATATATTCCTGGTTCGATTGAAAAAATCATACCTGCTTCAACTGGTTTATCAAATTGGCTAGATACATCACCATATTCATGAACATCTTTTCCAATAAAATGGCCTAAGCGATGCGTAAAGTATTCACCAAACCCCGCATCACTAATTACTTTTCGAGCAGTTGCATCAATATCACATAATTTCACGCCTGGTTTAATCATTTTTTGTGCTTCTAAATTTGCTTTCAACACTGTTTCGTAAATCAACTTCTGACGGTCATTTACCTCATTAAAGAAAAATGTTCTTGTCATATCTGAGCAATAACCTTCATAGACACAACCCATATCAATAATAATCGAATCCCCTTTAGTTAATAACGTATTATCATTTTCGTGATGAGGATCGGCACCATTTTTTCCAAATGCCACTATTGGATTAAATGAATGGTTACTTGCACCTAATTCAATATAAATATTTAACAAACGATTAGCGACATCTTCTTCGCTATCTCCTTCTTGAATAGTCGATGCCAAACGTGCAATAGCTTCATCGTTTATCAAGCTTGCTTTTTTCATTAATTCAATCTCAAATTCATCTTTGATCATTCTTACTTCATCAATACATTTAGAACCGTTTTTAAACGTGCAATCTGTAAGATGAACTTGTAAATCTAATAAAAAATGTGCTGGCCAATTTTTATCAATTCCAATAGTGCTATGAGGTTTAATAACATTTGCCATTAACCCAATACTATCATCTGTATCACTAAACCATATTTTTTCAACTCCAACATCTTGTGGAATGAAAAATAATTTATTTAAAAATAATCGATGTTGATTGTTTTTAGCATCGATTAATAGTGCATACATTCTTTCACCTGGGTGATTTTGAATATTACATAAATAATCAATTGAAGAAGGATCACTGATAATCATGTAATCCAACTTCATTTCATTCATTTTTTCTAATACGCGATTAAATCTTATTTGATTCATTTTTGATAACCTCGATTCCTAATTCAACTAATTGTTTTGAATCTACCGGTGAAGGTGATTTAGACATTGGACAAGCTGAACTTGAAACTTTTGGAAATGCAATGACATCTCTAAGTGAATCTGAATGTGTTAGTATCATCGCAATTCGATCTAAACCTAATGCAAATCCACCATGAGGAGGTGTTCCGTATTGAAAAGCATCAACAAAGAAACCAAACTGTTCACGAATTTGTTCATTTGTAAATCCTAATGCTTTAAAGATTCTTTCTTGAATATCTTGTTCATGAATACGAATAGATCCTCCACCTAACTCATATCCATTTAATACAATATCATAAGCATCTGCTAAACAATTAGCCGGATCTTTTTCAATTAAATCAATATCGCTATCTTTTGGACGAGTAAATGGGTGATGTTTTGCATAATATCTTTGTGTTTCTTCATCATATTCAAACATTGGAAAATCAGTAACCCATAAAAAAGCAAATTCATTTTCGTCATATAATTTTAATTCTTTTCCTAGATGATTTCTTAATGCAGCTAAAGCATCACACACAATTTCATATTTTGTATCTGAAACAAATAACAATAAGTCATTATCACTTGCTTCCATTTTCACAATTAATCTTTCCATTTGTTCTTCAGTAAAGAACTTTGCAATTGGACCTTCTGCTTTTGAACCATTTACTTTTAGCCATGCTAATCCTTTAGCTTTATATGTTTTAACAATTTCTGTTAATTTATCAATTGCCTTTCTTGAAAAATGACTGGCTTGATTTTTAATATTAATTCCTTTAACATGACCATTTGCTTCTAAAGCTGATTTAAATACGCCAAATTCAACGTCTTTTACAGTTTCGTTTAAATTCACTAACTCTAATCCAAAACGTATATCCGGTTTATCAATTCCATATTTTTCCATAGCTTGATGCCAAGTTAAACGAGGTAATGGTAATGGTAAATCAATCCCTTTAACATCTTTCATTATACGTTGCATCATTCCTTCACAAACTTCTAAAATTTCTTCAGTATTCATAAAAGACATTTCCACATCGATTTGTGTAAATTCTAATTGTCGATCGGCTCTTAAATCTTCATCTCTAAAACATCTTGCGATTTGATAATATTTTTCAAATCCTGAAATCATTAATAATTGTTTAAATAATTGTGGTGATTGTGGTAAGGCAAAAAATTCTCCTTTATGCACACGACTTGGTACTAAGAAATCTCTTGCTCCTTCTGGGGTAGATTTTGTTAAAAATGGAGTTTCAATATCCATAAAATCTAAATCATCTAAATAACGTCTCACACTTTTAGTAATTTCATGTCTAACTCTTAATTTTTCTTGCATCACTGGACGTCTTAAATCTAAATAACGATAAACTAAACGGGTTTCTTCTAAAGCATCAGTTTCATCAGCGATAATTAAAGGAGTAAGTGCTGCTGTGTTGATAATATCAATATGTGTTGCTTCTATCTCAATATCTCCGGTTGGCATTTTAGGGTTTTTAGAAGTTCTTTCCAGCACTTTTCCTACTACATGAATAACATATTCATTTTTGATTTGAGTAGTGATTGATTCCATTGTTTCGTCACAAATGATTTGTGTAATTCCATGACGATCTCTTAAATCAATAAAAACAAGTGCGCCTAGATTTCTTTTTTTAGCGACCCAACCTTTTAATTCAACAATTTCACCAACGTTTTCAATTCTTAATTGCCCATTATGATGAGTTCTATTCATGTTCATGTCCTCCTTGTAAATGATTTTCTATATATGCCATAATATTTTCTAACTTTACTGTTTCTTGCTTTCTTGAGTGTACACATTTTATATTGACAACTTCGTTTTTGACTTCCTCTTCACCAATAATCATTGCAAAATGTGCATTATTGCGATCAACTGTTTTAAACATGGCTTTCATTGAACGGTTACCATAGTCCATATCACAACTTAATCCATTGGCTCTTAACATTGTAATAATTTGTACAGCTAAATCTTTGGCTTCGACTCCTAAAGGCATAATATAAACATCTAACCCCTCTTCTTCTTCAGCCATAATTTTTTCTAATGCAATCGCAATTCTTTCAAGTCCAAAAGCAAATCCTACACCCGGTGTTTCTGGTCCGCCTAGTTCTTCAACTAACTTATTATAACGTCCCCCGCCACCAAGTGTCGAAGCGTTTCCTAAAGCCGAGTCGTTAGAAATTACTTCAAAAACAGTATCACAATAATAATCGAGTCCTCTTACTAAATTGTAATCTAGTTCATAATCTACTTCTAAATCATCTAATAAACTACACACTTTTTCAAAATGCGCCTTAGATTCATCATTTAGATAATCAATTGTTTTAGGTGCAGTTTTCATTAATGGGTGATCTTTATCTACTTTACAATCTAAAATTCGTAGTGGATTTTTTTCATAACGATTTTTACAATCTTCACATAATTCATCTAACGCATCTTTAAAATGATTTTGTAAAGCATTGCGATAAGCTTCACGACTACTTGCATCACCTAATGTATTGATGTGTAGTTTCACATCTTTAATTCCTAATGATTCGATAATTGTGACTGCCATTACCATACACTCTACATCAATAGCAGGATCTTTAAGCCCTAGCATTTCAACTCCAAATTGATGGAATTGTCGTTGACGTCCTTTTTGTGGACGTTCGTATCTAAACATCGGACCCATATAATATAATTTTGTTAAGCCATCGGGATTAACGTACATTTTATTTTCAACAAATGCACGAACTACCCCAGCTGTTCCTTCTGGTCGTAATGTTAAAGATCTAGCTTTACGATCTGTAAATGAATACATTTCTTTTGAAACAACATCTGTTTCTTCTCCTACTGAACGTGTAAATAATTCAGTATGTTCAAAAATGGGAACTCTAATTTCTTTAACGTTGTAATTATAAGCAATTGTTCTTAGCAATTGTTCTAAATATTGCCAATTTTTTGTTTGGGCTGGTAATAAATCTACTGTTCCTCGTGGTGCTTTATATCCCATAAAAACTCTCCTCTCTTAATAAAAAAACGTCCTTATAATAAGGACGTGATCTACGTGGTGCCACCTTATTTCATTGTAATTATACAATTACAATCTCAACAGATAATTAATATCTGGTACATAACGGGTACTACCGATAATAGCTACTTTATTCACCATTACAGCTCCAAGATGTCTTCAAAATTCTTATCATATTACTTTCCACCAAACAGTAACTCTCTATCATGTCCAAATTTTTACTCTTTCTCTTCTTTGCTTTTTTGTATATTACTATACTAACTGTTTAATGTTTATTTGTCAATTATTATTCACCAATGAAATTTTAAAAATTCATTGTTTTTAAGTAGGAGTATAAGTAAGAAATGACAATAATATAATAGATAGCATAAAGCATAAAATAATTTTAACTTTGTATAAGTATTCTGTCATTTTTTGTTTATATATTTATAGGGTCCATGTTGATGAAAGGATCTTATTGATATGAAAATGCTATCTTAAAAACTTGGAATGATTTAACTATTGCTGATGATTATATGTTTTGTTTGTTGATG
>JAGZJH010000044.1 GCA_018365815.1 Erysipelotrichaceae bacterium | reverse complement strand
GTTAATCAAGGAGTATTCCGTACCAAAGGAACTGACAGCACCGTTATTAAATGCAATGATAGAAAAAATCCTTATTCACGAAGCAACAACGAATGAGGATAACGAAAGAATACAGGAAATAGAGATATACTACCGATTTATTGGAAAAGTAGACTGATAAAGAGGGTTCATATCTTTAACTAAGGGAAACTGGTCAAGGATATCCAGAAACTGAAAAATTGATTAAAATAAGTGAGATGTTTAACGTTTCATTAGATTATTTACTAAAAACTGAGGAATATAGTACAGTTAAACCCATAATTAAAAATAGTGATATAAGTGATATTGATGATGAAATTGATGATTATATTAAAAATGATCAAATGAATTCAAGAATAATTGTTATTGCGATTATGATGATTATAAATAGTGTTTCTTTTTGTATCTATAAAGATAGTCCGTTATCTATTGCGATGATGTTTGTTTTTATCGCATTAGCTGTCTTTTTATTGATTTGTGTGGGAATGCAAGCAGAAAGATTTAAAACATTTAAAGAAGAATATGTATTTGTAGATTCACTTTATTTAGAACGATTGGCTGTGCAATATCAAAAAGAACATCGTCAAAATATTATTAAAATAGCCAGTGGTGTGATGTTATGTATTGTATCAGTAGTGCCGGTAATTTTAACTGAACAAATGCATGAATATGAAAACATTGGGATTATAATGTTGTTTTTCCTAGTATCAGTTGGTACTGCTTTATTTATTTTAGCCGGAACTTCTGAATCACGTTATCATTTATTATTGGGAGATATAGAATTTGTTAAAGAAAAAAAGGCTAAAAAGGAAATGGATTCAATTTATGGAATTGTGTTTCCACTTACTTCAATGGTGTATTTGATTTTAGGCTTTGTGTTTCATCTATGGCACCCAGGCTGGGTAATTTTCCCTATTTCATTATTTTTATGTTTAGGATACACTCAATTAAAAAGAAGATAACAATTTATTAAGAACATCTTTCTTTTTTCTTTAAAAATCTCTATCAAAAATATTAATAATTATATTTTATACTAAATATAGTAAAAAGAAGAAAGGACGATGTACTATGAAAGATAAAGCAGTATTAGTATTAATTTTACCTGTTATTTGTATAGGAGCGGTGATTTTAGAATTAGGCATTGCACTAAAAAAATTATTCGCACACCAAAAGAAAAAATATAAAACACCGCTATTAAATTCAATTACACATCGAGTATAATAGGCGTGATTAGGCACACTTTTTATTAAAAATAACGACGACATAAACTGAGTATAATGAAATGTGAAGTAATGGTTTATTTTATAATAAATGAATTAAGTCATGAAAATGATCGTTAGTATGTTTAACTAAAATTATACATGATTAGAGGATATATGACATATTTCCCGGGAAATTTTTCTGGGATTTCGTTGATTTTTAGTAGGCATTGTGAAAGTAATTTTCAATAAACTGTGATACAATAAACTCCGACATTATATTAGAAAAGGAGTTATTATGAATAAAAATAAAGGAATTCAGTATATTATTTTATCAGCATTTTGCTTTGCATTAATGAATACATTTGTTAAACTTTCGGGAGATATTTCATCAATTCAAAAGAGTTTCTTTAGGAATTTAGTGGCTTTAATTTTTGCTTTGATTGTATTAAAAAAATCAAATGAAGGAATTAAATTTAAAAAAGGAAATTTATCTTACTTGATTATTCGTTCTGTTTTTGGAACAATAGGGATATTATGTAATTTTTATGCAATTGATCATTTGATGTTATCAGATGCTTCAATGTTAGGCAAACTTTCACCATTTTTTACGATTATTTTTTCCTTGTTGTTTTTAAAAGAAAAAATGAGTCTGTTCCAATTTGTTTCAATTATCATTGCATTTATTGGAAGTTTATTTATCATTAAACCAAGTTTCTCTAATCCTGCTTTAATCCCATCAATGATTGGAGTATTAGGAGCAATGGGAGCAGGAGCGGCTTATACTACTGTGCGTTTTTTAGGACAACGTGGAGAAAGAGGACCGATGATTGTATTTTTCTTTTCAACTTTTTCGTGTTTATCCGTAGTCCCATATTTAATTTTTAACTTTGAACCTATGACCTTACAACAAATTGTTTATTTATTGTTAGCAGGTTTAGCGGCGGCAGGTGGACAATTTTCAATCACCGCTGCCTATTCATATGCACCGGCTAAAGACATATCGGTTTATGATTATTCACAAGTGATTTTTGCAGCTATTTTAGGATTATTTTTATTTCAACAAATTCCTGATTATTTAAGCATTGTGGGATACTTGATTATCTTTGGTATTTCATTAATCATGTTTATAAAAACGAAAAGTACATCCTCAGTTAAATAATCTTAACGTTCAACAAAAGCAGTAAGTAATTGTTTTAACTCTTGAAGGGAAGTTAAGTTTTGAATATCTTTATGTGTAGTGCTTTCGTAAAGTAATTTGATAAAATCTGCCCCATATTCATGGATACATAATCCATCAAATAATTGTTGTGTAAAATTTGTGGTATCGATGAATTGAATAAAGTCCTGAATTAAATCATTATAATTAAACAATAGGTCAAAGATAATCACCGGATAGTCGTAATAAATAGGAGCTATGATAGTATCAGCAAAATCAAGAATGTAAATTTGATGATCGTTAATACGAATGTTTTGTCCGTTTAAGTCACCATGAAGATAATAACATTGATTAAAGTTTAATGTTTGAACGTAATTGATAATTTCTTGTTTTAAAGTTGGAGAAAGTTGATCTAAACGATGATTATGTATTGTCTTGGTGATTAATTGACATTTCTCTTGGCATGGAAATTGTATTTGTTTATAGATTTGATAAAACTCTTTGACAAATATTTTTTGAAATTTTGGATATGATTTTAAATAAATACAAGCATCTAATCCTTCGATATAACTAAAGATGATATATTCAAAATGATAACGATCTTCAATGATTCCTTCTTTAATAATTGAAGGTGTTAATATACCATAGCTTTTAGCACGTTTGATATTGTTTATTTCAGTTTTGAAATCATCGTTATGATTGATGTTTGTTGAAGTGGGAGCAAATATTTTAATCACTGTATCATTGACTTTAAAAACGGCATTAGTTCCGGGAGTAAGGTGATTTATTGTAAGATGAGCGGTTTGATAAATATGTTCAATTAACGGTTTAAACGCTTCAATTGATTGGTAAACCTTCACCCAATCTTGATAGTTTTCTAATGGATACTTAAATAAATATTTCATAATAGTCTCCTAATGTATAAGTTGGTATTCATTATAATATAAATAAAGAGAGTTTGACAAATAAAAATTTGGATAGTGTTTTATCTTATTTTTAAATATGTTATACTTAAAAAGATTAAAGGAGGCATTTAGATGAATGTTATTGAGTTTTTAAAGGTCATATTTTTAGGGATTGTAGAAGGAATTACAGAATGGCTCCCTATTAGTAGTACAGGACATATGATTTTAGTAGATGAGTTCATTAAACTTTCAGCAAGTGATGCATTTAAAGAAGTATTTTTTGTAGTTATTCAATTAGGTGCGATATTTGCTGTATTGTTATTATATTGGCGTAAATTATTGCCACTTAATTTTGATGATGGAAAGGTGAGTATTGATAAACCTACCATTGATTTATGGATAAAAATTATAGTGGCTTGTATTCCTGCAGCTATTGTAGGGTTATTGTTTGATGATTTAATTGATGAGTTATTTTATAACCCAACTATGGTTTCAATAGCATTAATTGTTTTTGGGGTGGCATTTATTTTAGTTGAAAATCGTAATAAAGATAGTCGACCAAGAGTAAATTCGTTAGAAAGATTAAATTATCGTGCAGCTTTAGTGATTGGGTTATTCCAATTAATTGCAGCAGTTTTTCCAGGAACTTCACGTTCAGGAGCAACTATTTTAGGTGGAATTATGATTGGTGTAAGTCGTACAGTTGCTGCTGAGTTTACTTTCTTTTTAGCTATTCCAGTTATGTTTGGGGCAAGTTTACTTAAATTAATTAAAGTGGGAATTTTCTTTACTGGAATAGAATTAAGTTATTTATTACTAGGAATGTTAGTGGCTTTTGTCGTATCAGTTATTGTCATTAAGTTTTTAATGAATTATATTAAAGGTCATGATTTTAAAGTATTTGGGTGGTATCGAATTATTTTAGGAGTAATTGTTTTAGGATATTTTATGTTTATTTAAAATGGTTTAAATAAGGATTGGTTTGTCGATATTTTTAAGATAAAAGTTATAATTTTGTGGTTGACAATAACTTTAAAGAAGTGTAATATAACAATCATAAAAGGGAGTAGCTAGCCTATATAGTGTACTTGTTGTCGTCAATACGATTTTAAATAATCCGTAACAAGTTTAAATAGCGAGACTTTTGTTGGAATGAAAAGCTTTCAATAAAATGCTCGCTTTTTTGTTCCTAAAAAAACACTAAAAGGAGATTAAAAATGGATCAAAGTAGACAAGTTTATCAAAAAAATAAAGAAGAACTGTTAGAAGAATTAGGCGTTTCAAGAAGAGGTTTATCGATAGAACAATCAACTGAGCGTATTGCTAAATTCGGTAAAAATGAATTAGCAGAGGGTAAACAGAAAAGTTTGTTCATGATGTTTTTAGAACAGTTTAAAGATTTTTTAGTAATTATTTTGATTGGTGCAGCGTTAATTTCTGCTTTGCTTGGTGATTTTGAAAGTACGATTGTAATTATTGTGGTTATTAGTTTAAATGCCTTTTTAGGAACTTATCAACAAGCAAAGGCAAATCAATCTTTAGATAGTTTGAAAAAATTATCATCACCACAAGTTAAAGTATTAAGAAACAATCAGCCAACAATTATTGATTCTCAATTGTTAACAATTGGGGATATTGTACAACTAGAAGCAGGGGATTTTATTTCTGCCGACGGTCGTATTATTGAAAATGCCAGTTTAAAAGTAAACGAAAGTGCTTTAACTGGTGAAAGTTTAAGTGTTGAAAAAAGCGATCAAGTGATTGAAAATGAAGTGCCTTTAGGTGATCAAATTAATATGCTTTTTTCAGGAAGTTATGTCACTTATGGTCGAGGTAGTTATGTTGTTACAAGTGTAGGTATGAATACTGAGGTAGGTAAAATTGCTTCTTTATTAAAAGCGACTAAAGAAAAGAAAACACCATTACAAGAAAATTTAGATGATTTTGGGCAAAAGTTGTCTATTATTATTTTAGTGATTTGCGTAGTTATTTTTGGCTTGAATATATTTCAAGGTAAACCGATGATGGATTCGTTTATGTTTGCGGTGGCTTTAGCCGTAGCAGCTATTCCAGAAGCACTTAGTTCAATTGTAACGATTGTATTGTCTTTTGGTACACAAAAAATGGTAAAAGAGAATGCTATTGTACGAAAACTTCAAGCAGTTGAAGGGTTAGGAAGTGTATCGGTAATTTGTTCAGATAAAACGGGAACTTTAACTCAAAATAAAATGACAGTTAAAAAACATTTTACATTAGATGAAACATTAAATACTGAAAGAAAGTTAGTGTTATATAGTATTTTATGTAATGATGCTGTAAGTGAAGATGGAAAAGAAATTGGAGATCCAACAGAAATTGCGTTAATCAATTACGCAAGAGAGTTTAATTTTTCAACAAGACCAACACGAGCAGAACATCCTCGTCTTAGTGAGATTCCATTTGATTCAGATCGTAAGTTAATGTCTACTGTACATCAAATTGGAAATGAAAAAATCATGATTACAAAAGGTGCGGTCGATGTATTATTAGATCGTATGTTATTAAATCCTGTTCAAAAAGATCAAATTAGAGCGGCTAATCAAGAATTTTCTGAAAACGGACTTCGTGTATTGGCATTTGGATATAAAACAATCAATCATCTTGATCTTGATTTAGATGATGAAAATCATTTAGAATTCTTAGGGTTAATTGCTATGATTGATCCACCACGTCTTGAATCTAAAGAAGCAGTGGCTAAATGTATTGAAGCGGGTATTCGTCCAATTATGATTACCGGTGATCATAAAATTACAGCGGCAGCTATTGCAAAAGAAATCGGAATTTTAAAAGAGGGAACTCGTGCAGTTGAAGGTGCAGAAATAGAGAATTTATCTGATGAACAGTTGCAAACTTTTGTTGATGATG
Source organism: Erysipelotrichaceae bacterium (assembly GCA_018365815.1). GTDB lineage: Bacteria > Bacillota_I > Bacilli_A > Erysipelotrichales > Coprobacillaceae > Beduini. The sequence goes on along the minus strand of JAGZJH010000044.1, from coordinate 8,735 downwards.
TGAGTGTTTATGCCCGTGTTAGCCCCGAACATAAAATCAGAATTGTTAGAGCGTGGCAGGAAAAAGGAAATATTGTGGCGATGACTGGTGATGGTGTAAATGATGCACCTGCTTTAAAACAAGCTAATGTTGGAGTGGCAATGGGAATTACCGGAACTGAGGTAGCTAAAGATGCAGCTTCTGTTGTTTTAACTGATGATAACTTTGCGACTATTATTAAAGCGGTTGAAAATGGGCGTAATATTTATGCCAATATTAAACGTGCGATTCAGTTTTTATTATCAGGAAATACTGCAGGAATTATTGTCGTGGTAATGGCATCGTTATTTAATTTAGTTGTTCCATTTTCAGCAGTTCATTTATTATTTATTAATTTATTAACCGATAGTTTACCGGCTATTGCTTTAGGACTTGAACCTTATTGTAATGATGTGATGAAAGAAAAGCCTAGAGATATGAATGAATCAATTTTAACAAAAGATTTTATGATTAGTATTATTAGTGAAGGATTGATTATTGCTTTAACGACATTTGTTGCCTTTGTAGTTGGATTAAAATTCTATGATGCCCCAACAGCTCAAACATTGGCTTTTAGTACTCTTTGTTTATCAAGATTAGTTCATGGTTACAATTGTAAATCATCTTCACCGGTAATTTTCACAAAAAGTTTTTTCAATAATAAATCATTACAATATGCATTTTTATTAGGTTTTGCTTTATTAAGTGCAGTATTATTTATTCCTGCTTTATATCCTTTATTTGATATTGCACCATTAGATTTTAAATTAGTTTTATTAGTTTATGGATTATCATTATTTAATTTATTAAGTATTCAGTTATTAAAAAAGTTAAAAAAGTTATAAAAAAATCGTGAGGTTATCTCACGTTTTTTTATAAACTATTAAATAATTAGAAGTTTAAAGCGATTTTTAACTATACGATGATTTTAATGGACTTTTTATAGTATCATTTGTTTAAAGAGGTATAATGCATCAATTAAATTTACATGCAACAATTTATGTTTTATAAATTGTTCAGTGTTACAAAAAAATAGATCAACATTACGTTTAATTCTTTCGATGACCTGATCCTGTTACTAATATTCCACCAATACAAATAACATTAGGATTAAATACATATTGAAGATTGACGCATTGAATAGTGATTTTAAAGTAAAAGTCCTCTAATATTTCCAATATTGTTTAATTAACTTGATGGCTAGTTCAAATAATTGTTCTTCTTAAAATTTTGAATAAGTAATATTTAAAGCTTCTTTTTATATGACAAATCAATATGATAGATGAATTGTTTATTCAAAAACGTGTAATTACTAAGTCTTTTTTTGTCATTGATAATTGTACCAGCAACAGCTATACCAAAAATAAGAACTCAACAGTCATCGGAATATTTTACAATTTTTAGATAAAATTTCACAAATATGAACTTCATTTAAACAAGTAATGGTTCCGCTACGATAAATAATTTATTTTTCAATCTCAACTCAATTTGTAATAAATACTTCTAAGTTATCAAAGATTGTTTTAGATTTGTTTTTATAAATGATTTTATTGCAATCATTCATAGTAGTATATTCTCAAATATAATATCAATTTCAAAAAAATGAATACATATTCCCTATCTATGTATTATTATCATACTAACATTTAAATTAAATGAAATATAAAATTCATTATAAAAAGGAGCATTTTGCTCCTAAGTTATGTTTAATTTGTATGCAATACAATTTTACCTAATGAAAGAGTAGCTTGAACATCGATAACTCTTTGATTAGCACTTCCTTTCCAATGAAGTTGAGGATCAAATAATTGAATTATAAATTTTCCATCAACTAGTACATCGATGTTTTTAATGAAATCTAAATCCGAGATTTGTTCATAATCATAACCGGTGTATAGCCAAATAGTTTTATGAGGATGTGTTTGTTTAATTTCATTAATTAATTTTCCAATTTCTTCTCTATTACTAGGATATAAAGGATCACCACCACTAAAAGTAATACCGGAAATATAGTCCTTATCTAGTAAATCAAAAATTTCTTTTTTGGCGTGTTCATCAAAGTCTAATCCGTCATTTGGATTCCAAGTAAATTGATTATGGCATTGATTGCAACCGTGTTCACAACCTGATACCCACAATACAACTCTAAGTCCATCACCATTAAGCATATCATCTTTCGTGATATTATGATACTTCATGTTACATTGATTTCCTTTCTTTAATTTCTGCCATTTTAGCGTCGTTTAAACGTGTGTCTCCTTTAACTCTTGAATATGAAAGGTAACCATTCATACGTTCGATTTTTGTTAAGTTTTTACTTCCACATTTTGGACAAATATCCATATTTAATTCTTCATGACCACAATCATCGCAATATGATAATGATAAGTTAACACCTTCATAGAATCCTAATTTCATTGCACGTTTAAGTAACGTTTTAAATGCTTCCATATTGTAATCAATAGGATATTTTACATATTGAATCTTTCCACCATTACATAATTCCCAAAAACGATATTCTAAATCTTGTTTTTCAATAGGTGTAATGTTTTCTGAAACATGGCAGTGGAAAGAGTTGCTGACGTAATCACGATCAGACACATTTTCAATCACCCCATATTTTTTTCTAAATTGTTGTACTTGTAAACCACATAAACTTTCTGCTGGAGTTCCATAAATTGCGTATAAACGTCCATCTTCTTTTTTGAATTCATCGACTTTTTTGTTAATGTAAGTTAAAACTTCTAAAGCAAATGAACCATCTTCAACTAATGATTTTTTATGATGTAACTGTTCAAGTTCATTTAATGCTGTAATTCCAAATGATGCAGTTGCAGATTCTAAAACAGGTTTAATTTTATCGTGTAATCCTAAATGACCTTTGTAGAAACCACCTTCACAATATGCAAGAGGATTAATGGAAGCTTTCATTTCACCTAAATAATCATAAGTACGTAAATGAAGTTGACGAATTAAATTTAAATAATAGTCTAATACTTCATAAAAATCACGTGATTCTTGTTTAGCTTTTGCATAAATCATTGGTAAATGTAAACTCACAGCCCCAATATTAAATCGTCCGACAAATACTGGAGAGTCATTTTCATCAGCAGGATTCATGCCACCTCTTTCATACCAAGGGGATAAAAAGGCACGACAACCCATTGGAGAAATGATTTTACCATATTTTTTATACATACTTGCAATATAACCCTCTCCAGTTAAACTTAACCAGTCCGGATACATTGTTTTACTTGAACATTTTACTCCAGCTTCAAATAAATCTTCTAATTCTTTACCCTCACCATGTAAGTTTTCATCATATAAGAAAACAATTTTAGGGAATAAAACCGGTTTTTTATTTCCTTCTTTACCTTGTCCGATACGACGAACTTCAAGTAAATTTAAAGTCGCCATTTTCGCAAAACGTCCAGTTCCAGTTCCAGCTGTGACAGTGATAAACGGATAATCTCCTCTTGAAGAGGCTACAGTATTAAATTTATATTCCCACCCTTGAAAACCTTGTTTAAATTCATATTCAATATCTTTTATTGTTATTTCATGGGCTTTAGTTTTGTCTAATCCTAAGTTTTGGTATTTTTTCATTAATGATTGATAAGAACGCTCAGCATAAGGTTCTAGTAATAAATCTACACTTGGTACTGTAAATCCACCATATTGTTGACTAGCAGCAGATAATATAATATCTCCGATAACATCAAATGCAACGTTTAATGTTTTAGGTTCGTTATACCAAAGATTTCCCATTTCAAATCCGCCTTTTAAAACAGATTGAACATCAAATAAACAACAGTTCATAGTATCTCTTCTTGCAGACATATCGTGAATATAAATATAACCATCACGACACGCTTGTAATTCTTCTGTTGTTAAAAAGAACTTTTGATACAATTCTTTATTCAACTGATTAAAAATTAAACTCCTTTTAGTAGAAACTAAAGCACTATCAGTATTACTATTTTCTTTATCTCCAATATACATTATAGATTGTGATTTACGATAAACTTCATCTAACATATGTACAAAGTCTTGTTTATAATTACGATAATCACGATAACTTTTAGCGACTTTCGGATTTGTAGCTTCAAGTGCTTCTTCAACAATATTATGCATTTCAGAAATATGAATTTCTTCACTTCCAAATTCTTGGACACGTTTAGAGACTATATCGCAGATTTTATTAATATCTATTTGTGTAAAAGTGACAAGTGTACGATAGGCTGATTTATTAACAGCAGTCACTACTTTTTGAATGTTGAATTGTTCTTTCGTATTATCTTTCTTAATTACTTTAATATTTTCTAAGTTCATATTAATACCCCCTGTTATCTACATTTTATAATTATAGAGAAAAATAAATGGCATTGCTAGTAGCATGCACTATTACTCCAAAGTTAATTTGACTGGCTTAGGATAGTCAATCCCATATGTTTCAACATTCACTTCTTTAATGATAATATCATCTAATGGTTCATTGATATCAACATCAGGTGTATCATCAAGGATAATTTTACGTGTTGGAACTTTAATAATTTGTTCAATGTATTCATAACCTTCAATTACTTTTCCAAAGGCTGTAAACTTATCATTTAAACGATGTTGTACATGTTCGCTAATGACAATAAAAAAATCACAACCAGCTGAAAGTCGTTGACCATCTCCACCCATGCCCACAATTCCTTTTGTAAAAGCGATAGGGTTATAATGATGATTGTTTGTAAACTCTCCTTCAATCAAATATTCACATTCAGGATCGTGATTAAATGCATCATAGGTAATTTGTAAAACAAAATCATAAGCAATACGTTGAATTTTACGATGGTTTAATAATTGGCGTTTTGCTAAGTCTATAATACTATTGACAGTATTAGGTGCATATTGTGGATAAAGTTCGATTATAATTTTTTGGTCGTTATTTAAAACCATAGTCATTATTGGATTTTTCATCATAAGTACCTAAAAGAATAAATGTTCAATTAAAATTTTAACACCCATTAAAATCAATATTATGCCACCACATAATTCTGCTTTTGATTTATATTTACTTCCAAATACGTTACCTATTTTTACTCCAAAAAATGAAAAGATAAAAGTTGTAATTCCAATAAAAATAACTGCGTTTATAATATTAACGTTTAAAAAAGCGAAGGTAATTCCAACAGCTAAGGCATCGATACTACTTGCAATGGCTAAAGGAAGCATTGTTTTAAAACCAAATGATTGATTTTGAGTTTCATCTTCTTTTGATTCTTTGATCATATTTATTCCAATATAACTTAATAAAATAAAAGCAATCCAATGATCAAAATTAGTAATGCTTTGAGAAAATTGGATTCCTAATACATAACCGATTAAAGGCATCATAGCTTGAAAAAAGCCAAAGTATATACCTGTAATCAGTGATTTATCCCATTCCATTTTTCTAAGTGTTAATCCTTTGCAAATTGAAATCGCAAAGGCGTCCATTGATAAACCGACGGCTACCATGAATAGTTCAATTACTCCCATTAACGAGTCCCCCTTATTTTTTGACGCTATTTTATTATAGTAGTTATAGCAATGAATATCAATATAATCTAAGTAGAATAAAAAGCATTTATGATTATTAAATTATATCATGATTGTTAATAAATGGATAAAAGGTTCAAATTATGAAAAAGCTAGTTTTGCACTTGACAGTTTATTTAGTCAAAATATTTAAAAATAATATCATTATGACGTCTAATAGTTATATCATTAAATAAAATGGTGTGTTATAAATATGTAAAAATCAATTTTGATTAATTTATTGAATTTTTGTATAAAAGCATAAGTATAAATATAAAAAATTGACATCATTTATATCAATGACATTCTCGACTTTAATGTTTTTTTGTTTTATAATACTAAAAAGCTAACTATATAAAATTCAAGAGTTTTTGATGAAAAAGTTTGAAAATATTAAATATTTTGATTTGAATAGTTAGAAGTATAGCTTTTTTGAAAGGGAGATGAAAATGGATCAATTAGCTTTATTATCACTTTTAGAAAATAATGCTCGTATGGAAGTCAAAGACTTATCTATGGCTTTAGCTGAAAGTGAAAAAAATATATTAGAAACAATGTCAAAATTAGAAAAAGAAAAAGTAATTTGTGGTTATCATACAGTCATTAATTATGATCGTTTACATAAAGAAAATGTAATGGCGTTAATTCAAATTAATGCGACGCCAGAACGAGAATTTGGTTACGACCGTATTGCTTCAAGTATTTATAAATTTCCTGAAGTAGATACTATGTATTTATTAAGCGGTGCTTATGAGTTTTTAGTGATTATTAAAGGAAAGACAATGCAAGATGTTGCGAAATTTGTTGCCAGTAAATTAGCGGTCATTGAAGGGGTGACAGGTACGTCTACTTATTTTGTGTTAAAGCAATATAAAAATAATGGGATTACTCTAATAGACGATGAAGATGGTCGACAACAAAGATTGGTGATGATGCCTTGATGAATGAAAAGTTTTTAAGCGATAAAGTGAAAGAAATTAAGCCAAGTGGAATACGTAAGTTTTTTGATTTAGCTAGTCAAATGGAAGGGGTCATTTCCTTAGGGGTAGGTGAGCCCGATTTTGATACACCATGGCAAATTCGTGAAGCAGCAATATATTCGATTGAAAAAGGACGAACATTTTATACTGCTAATCAAGGCTTATTAGAATTAAGACAAGAAATTTGTCACTATCAAAAACGTCGTTTTAATTTAGATTATGATCCTATTGATAACGTCATTGTTACTGTGGGGGGAAGTGAAGCCATTGATATTGCAATGCGTGCTATTGTTAATCCCAGTGATGAGGTTATTTTATTAAATCCGAGTTATGTTGCTTATACGCCTAGTGTTCAATTAGCAGGGGGAGTTGTGAAAGTGATAGAACTCACAAAAGAAAATGAGTTTAAATTAACCCCTGAATTATTAGAAGCTAGCATTAGCGATAAAACCAAAGCAATTTTGCTTAATTACCCTAATAATCCAACTGGGGGATTTATGGAATATGAGGACTATGCTAAAATTGTACCGATTATAAAAAAACATGAATTAATTGTGATTACTGATGAAATCTATGCAGAATTAAGTTACGATAAAAAGTTTTATTCGATTGCCTCTTTTGATGAAATCAAAGATCAAGTCATATTAATCAGTGGTTTTTCAAAAGCATATGCTATGACTGGTTGGCGTTTAGGATATGTATTAGCACATAAAGTTTTTATTCAAGCGATGAATAAAATACACCAATATATTATCATGTCAGCACCCACAGCGGCACAATATGGGGCGATTGAAGCCTTAAAATATTGCGATCATGAAATAGAAAAAATGCGTCAGTCTTATCAGTTAAGGCGTAATTATATCGTTAAAGGCTTTAATGAATTAGGTTTAGAGACATTTATGCCACAAGGGGCTTTTTATATTTTCCCATGTATCAAATCAACCGGACTTAGTTCAGAACAATTTTGTGAACAACTTTTAAAAGAACAAAAAGTAGCATGTGTTCCTGGAAATGCGTTTGGCAATGCCGGTGAAGGATTTATTCGTGTATCTTATGCTTATAGTATTGATCAAATAAAAGAAGCATTAAAACGTATTAAAGTATTTTTAGAGCATTTAAATCAATAATTGGTGAAAAAGTGTTTTATAAAACAGTAAAACACTTTTTTAAAAGGAGACACTATGAAAAAATTAAATACTCTTAAAGGCGGATTGGTGATTGCATTTTTAGTGACGATGATGATTCCGTTGGATATTTTTGCTGATCCTAATCCCAAATATATGAATATTGTAGAGATGTGGACTATCGGTGAAGGTCTTAATCTTCGCTATGGCTTTATTATTAATGTTGTGATGGTCGTTTTTTTGTTATCCATCATGAAAAAAGGTCAATTATTTATTCATCAATCCCGCCAAGTTAATTTATTTGTTTTTAGTATAATTGCTTTATTAATGTTGATGATGTTAGTAGTAGATTTGTGCGATGAATATAAGCGTACGATTATCACTAATACAATTGGCAATCCCGATCCTATAACGACTTTTTTTTCTTATTATATTAATATTTTTTTAGTGATAGGTATGGCGATTGTTAAGTTTAAAGAATTGGAATCACAATGATTAAATCAATTCTTTTTTATGAAATCAAAAAAATTTTCAAATTAAAACTTGTTGATAATGTATAGAATTAATAGCATGTGAAAAATTTTGAATTTATAGTGATGAGAGACCAGTGATAGATAAAAAATAAAAAAATATGTGAAAATCATAGTTTTTTATCACTGTTCTTTGATATAATAAAATTAATATGAATTTAAGGGAGGGCTTATGTGAAACTGAAAAAATATATTTGTGATAAAGAATTTTTTAAATTGGTGTGTACGATTTCACTTCCAATTATCTTTCAACAAATTGTTGAAACATTTGTGGGATTAGCGGATTCAATGATGGTTTCTGCTTATAGTTCAATTGGTGTTGGAGCAGTGCAAATTGGATCACAATGGGAACAAATTGCCTCTTTATTATCTTTTGGGATTTGTTCGGGTGTGGGAATTTATACTGCCCAATTTTTTGGTTCACGTGATTATCATAATTTAAAAAAATCTTTTGGATCGATGGTGATACTTTCGGTTGGAATTTCAATTCCGTTTATTTTAATTGCTTTAATGAT
>JAGZJH010000006.1 GCA_018365815.1 Erysipelotrichaceae bacterium | reverse complement strand
TATTTTGACGTAATGTTCCATAAAATAATGAAGCGTTTTGTGGAACGGAGGCGATTTTTTTTCTTAATGTTTCAAATGTATAAGATTTAACGTTTTGATCATCAATTAAAATTTCACCTTCATTTACATCATAAAATCTTGAAATCAAATTAACTAAAGTCGATTTACCTGAACCTGTAACTCCAATAATTCCAATGGTTTCATTAGGCTCTATTTCAACATTGATATTTGAAATAAAATGATCTTTGTTTGCATCATAAGAAAAACAAACATTTTTTAATGAAACTTTAGAACCTTCTTGACTAGATTTTAAATCTGTTTTAGTTCCTTCAATTAAACTATTTTGTGTTTCAAAAATTTCATTAATACGTTTTGCACTGGCGTTTCCACGGTTGATAATGACTAAAGTATTTGAAAAAGCAATGATGGCTTGAAGAATTTGTGTCATGTAACTAATAAATGCAATAATTTCACCTTGACTCATTCGTCCTGTGTTTATTTTTACACCCCCTTGGTAAATGATTAAAATAATGGCAATATTCACAATTAAAATAGTAATTGGATTTAATAATGCATTAAATTTACCGGTATATAAAGTAATTTCACGATGTTTTTGAGTTCTTTGGTTAAAACGTTTGATTTCATAATCTTCTTTTGAAAAGGCCCGAATAACTCTAGCCCCTTCTAAATTTTCACGAGTGACTAAGGCTAATTTTTCAAGCATTTTTTGTCCTTTTTTAAAAGATGGTAACGTAATTGATAAAATCCAATAAATAAAAAGTGCAATAAATATTGCTGCCACTATAAAAATCAAGGCTAATTGAAAATTAATACGAATCACCATAATTGTTGCCCCAATGATTATAAAAGGTGCACGAGAGGCTAAACGAATTGTCATCGCCACGGCTTGTTGAACATTGGTAATGTCATTTGTCATTCTTGTCATTAAAGATGGTGTTCCTAATGTATCAATTTCTTTATAAGATAAAGATTGAATATGTTTAAATAACGCATTACGAATTTCAGTTCCTATTCCTTGTGATGATGCAGAGGCAAAGTATTGACATATGATTGAACATATATAACCTGTTACACTTAATGCCACTAAAATAATTCCTTTTTTTAAGACTTCATTCACTTCACCGGTTGGAATGGCATGGTCAATAATGTCTGTCATGATTAAAGGCACTATTAATTCAAAAGCCGCTTCGGTGATTTTAAAAAACGGACCTAACAAAGCAGGTATTGTATATTTTTTTAAATATTTCAATAGTTTAAACATCTAATCCCTCATTTCCTTTGTTATTATAGTACAATTTTTTCCATATGAATAATATATATATGATATAATAAGTATATATAAAAAGTATAGGAGAAAAAGTGATGGAAATTAGACAATTAATTTATTTTAAAACAATAGTAGAACAAGGAACGATTTCAAAAGCCGCTCAAGTTTTACATATGGCTCAACCCCCTCTTTCAATGCAATTAAAACAGTTAGAAGATGAACTCGAAACGCAATTAATCGAACGAGGACATCGCCAAATTACTTTAACTACACAAGGGAAACTTTTTTATCATCGTACACTGCAAATACTTGAACTCGTTCATCAAAGTCAATTAGAACTTAAAACAGATCAACAAATTATTTTGCGTATAGGGATTACTTCTTCTAATGGTGGAATGATGTTTCATCAAATTTTTGAAGATTTTTTAACACAATATCCACATTTAACGTTTGAAATTTATGAGGGAAATACTTATCAAATGATTGATTTAATTCATTCGCATATGATTGATATTGCTTTTATACGCACCCCTTTTGATAATAGTAATGTTGATTATTGTATTTTAAAAAAAGAACCGATGGTGGCTATTGGGCATCTTGATTTTTTTTATTCTTTAAACAATTTAACGATTAGTCAACTTAAAAACGTTCCGCTTATTATTTATCGTCGTTATGAAACTTTGATTACTAATCATTGTTTAAAACATCATTTTAATCCTCGTATTATTTGTCGTAATGATGATTGTCGTAGTTCAATTATGTGGGCTAGTCAAAAAAAAGGAATTGCACTTGTGCCTTATTCTGCCCTTGATTTATATCCCACAAATGATTTAGTAACTTTACCGCTTGAAGATGAGGAGTTAATGACAAGTATTGCATTAGTATGGTCACAAGATAAAAAACCGACATCGATTATTAATCAAATTATTAATGCTTTTAAAACACAATAGTTTAAAAGCACCTAAAAAATGTGTCATCTTGTCAAAAAAGTAATCTTAAAGTGATATAATTGTTTTGTAAATAATATATTTAAGTGGGATAAAGACATGGTAAATTTACGTGATTTACAAAACAAATACTACAAAATAAAAAGGATAAAGGGTTTAACACAACTAATATTGCGGAAGAATTAGCAGATGTTGCTATTTTTTTACTGAGAATTTCAGAAATATTAGATATTAATTTAGAAAAAGAAATCATTAATAAAATGCAAAAGAATAAAAACCTAATTTTGAAGTGATGAAATCAATAATGGCTAATCAACGTCAGTTATCTCTTTATGAAGATCGTAATTTTTTTAAAACTCTTGATGAATTAATATCACTTAGAGTGCTTTCTTGTGTTGATTATGATATTGAATATAAACCTCATGAACTGGCAGTTATTCATGGTGATGCTCGCCCTTCTAATATTTTAAAATCAAAAGATGAGTTTGTTTTTATTGATTTTGATTATTTTTGTATAAGAGATCTTTGTTTTGAAATCGGCAGTGCTGCAATGTTGTTTTCAAATTATTATGTTTCTTTAGTGATTACTTTTATTGAAACCTATTTACAAGTTAGGCAATTATCATTAACTTGTTATGATGTGATTAAAGGAACATTGAACTATTATGTTCAAAGCAGATATCCTATTAAATTAATTGATAATGTGTTAGATCATTCAATCGCTGACATCGCTAAAAGTAGAATTAATGCCATTTCATTTTGTGTTGAGGCACTAAACCATATAATCGGTAAAGAAAAAGAATGTTAATATTTACCAGAGTTGTTTAAGTTTATGTAACAATAAATTTATTTGGTTTGCTTATTTTAAACAATAGTAATCCTTTTATGTCAATGGGTATTCAACCTTTTCATGAAAGGATTTTTTAACATTTATATAGTTGTCCCTACTTAAAGAAATAGAAATATTAAGGGCTTGTTAAAGTAATAAAACAACAACCGTTCATGAGTTGTTGTTTTATTATTTAGTTAAATTTATTTGAATAAATAAACTTTATATTATTTAATTTCACCATTATGTTTAATGACATTTTGATACCAGTAGAAACTATCTTTTTTATAACGTTTTAATTCTTTTAAATCATCGTTACTTCGATCTACAAACACCATTCCATAACGTTTATCCATTCCTTGTGAAGCACTTAAAATATCAATAAATGACCAAGGGTTAAATGAAAATAGTTCTACACCATCATCGATTGCTAAAGACATGGCTTCAACCATTTCTTTAAAGTATTCAATACGCATTTGATCGTGAACGCAACCATCTTCTCCTAATGTTTCATTCGCAGACCAACCGTTTTCTGTAATCATAATCGGTAAACGATAACGAGCATATAATCTTCTTAATGCAAAACGTAATCCCATACCATCACGATTCCAATTATATTCACTATAAGGTGTATAAGGGTTTTTATAATATTGATATACTCCCTCAACACTTCTACTTTGTCTAGGAAGATCAGGTCCAATGTATTCACCATGCATATTTTCACCGACATATTGTCCCACTACTTCTGTAACATACCAGTTAATTGCGATAAAATCAGGTTTCGCATTGGCTAGTAAGGCTTCGTCTCCTTCTTCCATTTCAAACATTACCCCACGTTTTGTTAAGTAGTTAATAAAATATTGTGGGTATTTTCCGTAATAATGAACATCTATTAAAGCGAATACGTTGTTGTCGTCTAAATCATAGGCAAGCATAACATCTTTAGAATTAACAGTTGCGGGAAATCTTGTGTTATAAGAAATACAAGGTCCGATTTGTCCCGGTAATTTTAATGAATGATATAACTTAGTCACTAATGCATGAGCGATGCACATATGATGAAAAGCTTGAAAAGAAGTTTTTAAATCAGTTAGTCCTTGAAATGCCGGTATTTCCGTGATGACCATATGTTCGTTAATTGTTAACCAATAAGCCACGCGATCTCCAAAGTTTTCAAAACAAACTTTTGCATAGTTGACAAAATCATCAATACATTTTCTTGATGCAAAGCCATTATATCGTTCGACTAATACTTGTGGTAAGTCAAAGTGATATAAAGTAACAATCGGTTGGATGTCATTTTTAATTAATTCATTAATTAAATCATTATAAAATGCAACTCCTTTAGGATTGATTGGACCATCACCATCTGGAATTAATCTTGTCCATGCAATTGAAAAACGGAAACTTTTTAATCCACATTCTTTCATTAATTGAATATCTTCTTTATAACGATGGTAAAAATCAATTGAAACTGAACTATCTGCTAAACTATAAGTATCTGCTGCTTTTTTTAAACGTAAATCCGCAACACTTAAACTTTTACCATCAAGAAGATGTGCCCCTTCGGCTTGAAAAGCAGAGACACTTGCTCCCCATAAAAAATTAGTTGGAAAACTCATCTTTATCACCTCAAAAATATCTTAGCATATTTTTTTAAACATAACTGCTCAAAATTTGAGCAGTTATTTAATATATTTTTAATTAATTTCTAAGTAAAGTTTCTGGTGAATATTGGTTGAAATAAGCCACTGTAATGATTGTGGGAATGACGTGTACTCCAAAGCAAAATACAATGATAAATAAAATGAACATTGGATTTAATACTGAAATTGAGTAATTAAAATAATCTTTAGTTAATAGATTAATGATTGCAGAGAATATTAAAACTAGAATAATTGTTTACAGTTGTTCTATTAATAAATCGATGAGTGACATTTTAACAATTTGAGATCTCGTTAAACCATTGGCCTTTAAGATACAGATTTGATATTTTTTGGTACTTGCTAAGTATATTTTATAAATAGAAATTAATACAATGACAATAACGAGTAAAACAGAAGTGATGAGTTGTAAATTTGATGAGTAGTTATCTATCATTTCTTTCATTGTTAATTGTTCATTAAATGGGGATAAGGCAACATATTGATCATCTATGTTTTTAATTTTTTGAATGACGTTGTCAAAGTTTTTAAAGTTATCAATCTTTAATAATAGTTTAAAAACTGGTTGTTCATTAAAATACTCACCGGGGATAAACATGCTATGCTTATTATTTATACAAAATATGTAGTCTATACAAGCGTGATTTTTTGTCAGAGTTTTTTTCATATAAAAGTAAAAAAATGTGAAAATAAGGAGAAATTTGGTATAAAAATAAAAAAGTGAAACTACTGTTTCACTCTAATCCCAAATAAACCTGCTAATTCAATACATTGTAATTCACTGACAATCACTCCGTATAAATCATTTTGAGTGACACTAATTCCACTAATGTCATTACTCGTTAAATCGACGTTATTTAATGAAGTGTAGTAAAATTCACTACGAGTTAAATCACATTGTTCAAATTCTACACTTTTAAGTTTTATTTCATTTAAACTAGAATATATTAAATCACATTGTTCAAATTTAACATATACCATTTTTGTTTTATATAAATTCAAGTAAGATAGTACACAATTTTTAAATAAAACATCTTTCATATAACTTTCAGGTAATTCTAATCCGGTACACTTACAGTCATTAAATTCACAACGGATAAAGGAACTGTTTCCTAGATTTTGATTTGAAAAGTCACAATGGTTAAATATGCAATCTGTAAACATAAGGTGTGCATCTTCTAATTCAAATTTGATATGATTAAAAACACAACCTTCAAATTCTCTTACAAACTTTGAAATTGTTTGGTTTTCAAATTTAGCGTAATTGATGTATTCATCTTCTAAGTTGTTAATGTTTTGTAAACTGATTTCTTTGATTTTTGGAGATTGTATACGCATTATTCTTCAATAACTCCCATTAGTTCTAATAAACGATTTAAGTCGTCTGTATTAGTGAATTTAAAGGTAATGCTTTGTTCTTCGACTTTTACTTTTGTTCTAAATTTTTTACGCAATAAACCTTCTACATAAATAAAGTTTTTATCTTTTTCCGGTTTGACTTTTTTACTGTTATTTTTACTTAATTCAATTCCTCTTACTATATTTTCCACATCACGAACAGATAAATGATCGTTGACTGCACGCATCGCAATTTCTTTTGCTCTTGGTTCATCAAGAGTGATTAATGGACGAACGTGTCCCATTGTTAAAGTACCTTCTAATACATACCCTTGAAGTAAAGTAGGTAATTGTAATAAACGTAAAGTATTGGCAATATGAGTTCTTGATTTACCTAAGCGTTTTGCCATTTGGTCTTGTGTTAAATTAAGTTTATCCATCATGTTACGATAGGCTTGTGCTTCTTCAATCGCATTAAGATTTTCACGTTGAATATTTTCAAGTAAAGCAACTTCTAACATTTGTTCATCGTTAAATTCTACAATAATTGCAGGGATTTCAGTTAGCCCTGCGATTTTTGCAGCACGACAACGTCTTTCTCCTGCTACAATATCATAACCATGTACTGACTCTTTTAAAATTACCGGTGTAAATACGCCATGTTGTGCGATTGATGAAGCAAGTTCAGAAAGTTTTTCTTCATCAAATAGACGTCGTGGCTGATATGGATTAGGTCGGATTTTATCTAATTCCACCATGATTTGAGATGATTTAGGAGTATTTTTTTCAATATCTTCAATAAATTCTGTTAAATCTCCACCAAAAATATCATCTAATCCTTTTGTTAATTTTTTCTTTGTTGTTTTTGGTTTACCGATTACTTTTTTACTTGTGGCCATTTCTAACAATCACTTCCTTCGATAAATTTGCATATGCTTTTGCCCCTTCAGAAGTATGATCATAATCATAAATACATAACCCCGCTGATGGTGCTTCTGATAATTTAATATTTCTAGGGATAAATGTTTTATACACTTTATCTCTAAAATATTTTCTAACTTCCTGCGAAACTTCAACACCTAAATTTGTACGTTGATCAAGCATTGTTAATAAAACGCCTTCAATAGAAAGATTAGGATTAAATGCTTCTTGAATAAATTTAATTGTACTTAATAATTGAGTTAACCCTTCAAGGGCATAATATTCACATTGAACAGGAATTAAAACAGAATCACTCGCAGTTAAGGCATTACGATTTAATAAACCCAAAGAAGGCGGACAATCAATTAATATATAATCATAGTCATCTTTAACAGCTATAATTTTGTTTTTTAAGCGCATTTCACGCCCTTTTTTTAATTGCGACAATTCCAAATCAGCAGTCGCTAAATCTGTGCTTGCGGGAACAATATACAAATTAGGGACATTTGTTTCTAAAACAATTTCATGAATACCCGTTTCTCCCACGATTACATTATAACTTGTTCCGCTTATTTTCATACGATCAACACCAATTCCCTGTGTCGCATTTGCTTGTGGATCAATATCGATAAGTAATACTTTCTTTTTTAAATAGGCTAGCCCTGCCGCTAAATTCACACTTGTGGTAGTTTTTCCAACACCACCTTTTTGATTTGTAACTGATATGACCTTTCCCATATATTTCTTCCTTCCTATTTTAAACTGCTTTTTTTCCTATTTGCTCTCCCATTTTAACCCTTACTTCAATATCTTGCAATGAATATTTCACAATATCCTCATCAATTATAACATTATCTTTTTTAAACAATAAAACAACTGTTGAGCCGCCAAATTCAAACCAACCTTTAACTTCCCCTTTTTTAAACGATGTGTGATTTAAGTTATTAATTTTACCGACCATCATTGCTCCAACTTCCATATAAATCACTTGTCCAAAATGATGCGTTTCAAGAACGCTGACCTCTCGGCTATTTGTTTTATAAATTGGGTAATGATAAGAAGCAATTGGATTAACTGTATGTAAAATTCCTTTTATTTTATAATTTTGAATTAACTTCCCTTCATCAATAAAACAATAGCGATGATAATCATCTACACTTAATCTAAATACTAACGCCACACCATCAATATATTCTTTAGCGAGTGCATCATTTTGAATTAAATCTTTAATCGTATATAAGCTGTTTTTAATACGAAAACACATTTGATCATCGATTTTATAATAAGTTACTTTACTATCACATGGACTAATTAAACAATTTTGATCTTTATTAATCTTTCTTTTTCCATCTTTAATTTGACGATAAAAAAACTCATTATAACTTTTATAACGAACATTTTCATATTCCTCTAAATTAATATGATTCTTTTTAACGAAAGGTTGAATTAACCACAAAGAAAAACGTGTATTTAAATATCCGCCAACAATTTTAGAAATAATAGGTGATACTAAAATCTTTAGTATCACTCTACCAATTATATTTTCGTATAAAAAATTCATCGATGCCGTCACATCGCTTTTTAAAATTTCACCATTGCGATTTACAATTTTATTTTCCATTACTTCACACACATAATGATAAACGATGCAAATGCTAACACCATCATTATTCCCATTTCTTTTTTCCCAGCTTTTTTTATTTTAAAATTAGAAATAAATAATATTCCTACTATCAGTATTGACCAAAAATAAACATCTTTAAAAGCAATCTCAAAAAATAAACAAAAACTATACAACATTGGAAAAATTAGTGCCGAACTAGTTACCGGTAATCCTTGATAAAATTCTCTTTTACCATTAGTTTGACTCTGACGAATACTTTCTTGAACATTAAAATAGGATAAACGAATAACAGCAGCTAAAATATATAATGCTAAAACACTAATATGTACCACTGAATTCAATTTTAAAGCATAGCCAATGATTGCGGGAAATACACCAAAACATACTAAATCTACTAATGAATCAATTTGAATACCAAATTCTTTTTCTTCTTTTGTACGTGTTTTAGTTCTAGCAATCGGCCCATCAAACATATCACACATGCCTGAAAATAATAGGCAAAACAATGCTTCTTTAATACTTCCATTTAAAGCAAAGCACATTCCAGAAAATGATGAAATCAGGCTAATATAAGTTAAAATGACAGTGTAATTGTAATATCCAAGCATTCGTCTTTCCTCCAAAGATGTTCTATCCATGGTATTATATCATAATTTGACAATGTAATACATATCTAATCTAAAAATTACAAATATTTCATCATAAAAGTTTAAAAACATTCAGTAAAGCAAAATTGATACACACTAAAAAACTCCATTTTAAAATGGAGTTTAAGCACGAAAACAATCTCACATTAATTTTTTTCTTTATTTAAAGAGGAAGATAAAAGTAATACAAAAATTTGAACCACAAACAATACAATCGTCACTACATTATATTTCACAATTCTTAATAAAACTGAAATGATATAAATCCACCCTACACTCGCACTATATTTCTTATTTTTCTTCTTGTTAGCCAAGATACATAAATATATCGCTACAATCTGTAGAATGTTGAAAAATATACCATTATACATGATCATATGTCATCACTTCCTATTTAGATTCGTAATAACCATTACCATAATAAGAACCTGGCATAGATACAACACCACTCGAAGCAGTATGCCAAACGTCGATACAAGATGTATAATACCAAGAACCATTATATGAAGTTCTATAAGATATTTCTAATATACCCTCATGCTCTCTAAGTGCAGCTGCTAAAACGCTTGCTTCAGTTGCTGCTGCACCAGCGATAGTAAATAAGAAAAAGCCACCAAGTCTTGCAGCATTTGTTGCACCAAACGCAGGTGTTAATGCCACAGTCAATGCATTCCCCACTAATCCTTCTGTCAATTTACTTTTTAAAATTCCAGAAAGAGTAGAACTATCAAGTACTTCTGCCGCCATATAATCAGCAACATCATGATTTCCGTATGAAATTCCTAAAATTGTTAAAGCACCATTGATGATGTGCTAGGTCCACCACTTGTATAACGCCAAACACCGCCATTATATTGATCATAGCGTTTTTCTCCTGTTAATGTTCCTGAAAAATAGACTAATGGAGATACAGTTGGTTGCACAACTTCTCTAGCCATATCATCAAATTTTTCTTTATATGGGCAATCAGAACTCAAAACGTAAGGATCTGTTTTGGTACCAGAACCAGAAATGATATAATTTGAAATATCATCTTTCGCATTGACTATTTTAACATTCATAGTAATTGCAGATAAACGCAAACAAATTGATATTGAAAAACTAATAATTTTTTAAGCACATTTTACCACCTCTAATATTTAAATGTATTCCCCCCTTATTTAAAATTAATTATAAAATAGTTTTCTTCTTACTTAAATTTTATAATATTACGATTAAAAAAAACAATATTTTTATTTTACAAAATATATTCGTTTTCATTATCTAAAAACAGTAAATTTTTTTCTTTTTATAATATTTAGTAAAAGAAATCAAAACTTTTAAATATCACTCGCAAAAAATTTCATAAAAAAAGATCATTTGAATACTCAAACAATCTATCTGTTTTTCTTAATTTTAATTGTCATGACATAATATTCATCTAAATCTTGTTCATCAAGATTTAATTCAATTCCGGTTTTTCCTACCATATCTACAGCTTGTTTTACTGTGTTAATCGCAAGTTTGATATGTTGGGAAATTCCACGTTTAGGCGCATTTTTAATTTTATCTTTTTTATCTTTTTGAATTAAATCCTCTGTTTGTTTAACGTTTAATCCTTTATTAATCACTTTCTTTAACGTTTTGACTTGCATTGAAGCATCGGGTAAAGATAACAAAGCACGGGCATGACGTTCTGTAATTTGTCTTTCTTTTAAAGCATCTTGTACTCTTTGGGGTAATTGTAATAATCTAATTTTATTAGCAATTGTAGATTGTTTTTTACCCACTTGTTGAGCAATTTGTGCTTGAGTAAAATGATAAGTTTCGATTAAATGGGCATAGGCTTGAGCTTCTTCAATCGGTGTTAAATTTTCACGTTGAATGTTTTCAATAATGGCCACTTGGGCTAAACGTTCATTATCATATTCTTCAACAATACAAGGCACACTTGTCATCATAATTTTTTGACAAGCACGCATTCTTCGTTCACCGGCAACAATTTCATATTTTCCATCATCAATCGGGCGAACAATAATAGGTTGAATTAATCCGTTTTCTTGAATAGATTGTGCTAACTCTTCGATACTTTCACTATCAAAATAAGTTCTTGGTTGTGATTTATTGGCAACAATTAAATCAATATCAATATTTTGTAATTCTTTAGTATTCATACTTTCCACCTACTTCAAAGGATTTTTTTTGATTTTCGCATACATTCTTGGATAAGTTTTAGGCGTTGATTTCACTTTTTGAATGTATATATTTTCTCTTTCATCACTCACTATTGGGAGTTGAAATGCAAATCGTTGTTTAATTTTACCACCAAGTTTTTCAATTCCGTTTTTGCTTTCACTGACTTCTTCACTTGCCTTTGCTCCTTTTAAAGCAATAAAATATCCTCCCACTTTAACTAGCGGTAAACAAAGTTCATCAAGAATATTTAATCTTGCAACTGCTCTTGCTGTGACTATATCATAACTTTCACGATGATTTAAGGCATAGTCTTCTGCACGAGAGGCAATGGCTTTAACGTCTTTTAGTCCTAATTCATTCACTAAATGATTTAAAAAAGTGATACGTTTGTTTAATGAATCGACAATTGTAATTGTTAAATCAGGAAAAGCAATTTTTAATGGAATTGAAGGAAAACCGGCACCCGCACCAATATCACAAATAGATTGATGATCTAATTGATGGTTAAACGCAAGGGTTAATGAATCGTAAAAATGCTTTAAATAGACTTCTTCTTTTTGCGTAATTGAAGTCAAGTTCATTTTTTCATTCCATTCTACTAATAATTCATAATACTTTTCAAATTGTTTTAACTGAACTTCATTTAAACTAATTCCTTGTTCATTTAAACTATTGATAAATGTTTCTATATTCATATATTTTTTCCTTACTTTAATATTGTTGTTTTAAATAAATTAATAACACTGAAATATCCGCTGGATTAATTCCTGAAATACGACTTGCCTGAGCGATGGTTAAAGGACGAATTAAAGACAATTTTTGTTTCGCTTCTAATGATAAATTACGAATGTCATCATAATTAATATCTTGAGGAATTGTTTTAGATTCCATTTTTTGTTGTTTTTCAACTTGGCGTTTTGCTTTTTCAATATAACCGGAATATTTAATTTCTATATTAATATCATTAATTTCTTCTTCACTAAGTTTAGGTGCATCGATGTAATCCATGATTTTAGAATAAGTAATTTCTGGACGTTGAATTAATTCTTTCGCACTGATTCCTTCACTTAATCTTGTTGATCCTAATTGTTCAATTAAATCATTGATTTCATGTTTAGGCGTAAAGCGAATTGTATTTAAACGTTCAATTTCATCATGAATATGTTTTTGTTTATCAAGATAATGTTGATAGACTTCATCACTGACTAACCCTACTTGATGTCCATACTTTCTTAAACGAACATCGGCATTATCATGTCTTAACAATAAACGATATTCTGCACGTGAAGTGAGCATTCGATAAGGTTCGTTTGTTCCTTTAGTGACTAAATCATCAATCATGACACCAATATAGGCTTCATCACGTCCTAAGATTAATGGTTTTTGTTGACGTAGTTTTAAAACTGCATTAATTCCGGCAATTAACCCTTGGGCTGCTGCTTCTTCATATCCACTTGTTCCATTAATTTGACCGGCAGTAAATAAATGACTGATGAGTTTTGTTTCTAAACTTGGCCATAATTGAATAGGATCAATGGCATCATATTCTATCGCATATGCATATTTTAAAATTTTACAATTTTCAAGTCCTGGTATTGTTCTAATCATTTCCTCTTGAACATCATGAGGTAAAGAGGTTGAAAATCCTTGTACATATATCGTATCCATTTCTTTTGATTCCGGCTCTAAGAAAATTTGATGTTGTGTTTTATCACTGAATCTTACAACCTTATCTTCAATAGAAGGACAATATCGTGGTCCAACCCCTTTAACAATCCCTGAATACATACTTGAACGATGTAAGTTTGTATTAATGATTTCATGCGTTTTTGGATTTGTATAAGTTAAATAACAAGGGATTTGTTTTTCAATTGATAAATAGTGATGTGTTTCAAAACTAAATGACAATTTCGCATCAGTTCCCGGTTGAAGTGTAGTTTTAGAATAGTCTACGCTATCAATATGCACTCTAGGTGGCGTTCCAGTTTTAAGTCTTAAAATTTTAAATCCTAAATCTTTTAAATGATCGGATAAATATAAAGATTGACGCTGTGCATCTGGGCCACTAGGTGTTTTTTGATCTCCTACTAAAATTTCTGATTTTAAATAAGTTCCGGTCGTTAAAATGACACATCTTGCTTCAATTTGTTGATTGTCTTCTAAAATAACCCCTTTAACTTGATGATTTTCAATGATTAAATTTTCAACCATTGCTTCAAGTAATTCTAAATTATCTTGTTGTTTTAAAATATTTTGGTTATATCGAGGGTATGCTTTTTTATCTGCTTGTGCTCTTAATGATTGAACCCCCGGACCTTTAGCCGTATTTAACATTTTTAATTGAAGGTATGTTTCATCGGCGCTACGCCCCATTTGACCTCCTAGTGCGTCAATCTCTCTTACTATAATCCCTTTAGCAGGTCCTCCAATAGAGGTATTACATGGTAAACTCGCTATATTATTAATATTAGAAGTGACTAATAATGTTTTGTATCCCATTCTTGCAGGGGCTAAAGCGGCTTCAACACCAGCATGACCGCCACCGACAACTATAATATCGTACATACAAACCCTCCTTTTATCATCTTTTTTCATTGTACTATAAAACTCTCATTTTACAAGTTTATTTATTGATACTGCTTTTACATTTTAATCCATTTATCTAATTAAAACAAGAAAAAGGAACTCTCGTTCCCTAAATTCGACCTTTACCCATCGATACAATTCTAAATTGCGTACGATTAGAAGTTCCACCGCTAAAATAGCGTGGACCATTTTCCATACCATAATAAATATCTATTTTATTTCCTTTAATCGCACCACCTCGATCGACTACGATTCCATAAATCACCGGTTCAAGTGATAAATTATGATTTCTAATTTCTATAATTGTTCCAAATGGAATAGAAGGATCGGCAGCTAAAACATAATAAGAACCTCCATTATAATTTAACTTAGCACTATTAGAATTATTTACACCACTGGCATTCAAACTTACACCAGAAGCGGCTCTTCCTGAACAACCATTACAATCTCCACCATAGACAGTTAATCTACCTGTAAAAGCAGTTCCTTCATCAATTGTATTACTTTCAATAATTTCGTCAACTGGTTCTTGAATCATTGTTTGATTAATCAACTCACGACTTGTTTCAACGTCATTTAAATATCTTACTCTAAAAGTATTTTCAATAATTCCATCTTGTCCCTCTCTAGCGACACGTGAACCTGAAATAGCACCTTCATTACCAGCTTGATTAATTGTTTGGTAAGCCACTGCTTCTTGTGACTTTTCTTCTTTATAAGTTACTCGATTAATTTCTAATGTTTCTTCTTCATTAATCGTTTGATTTAAATCAAGGTTTGTATAATCTTCGTCATTTAACTCTAATCCTAATTGATCCAATACCTCTGATATAGTTCCCTGTTTAACTAAATAACCGACTGGCTCACTTCCCCCATCTTGAAGACTAATATTCACTGATGGAGTATAATTTTCTAAAGTGTTCATCGCTTCAACATTGCTCATAGATACCATTAATAATATATAAGCAAATGCTACCACCAATAAACACTTAATACGGGAGTCCGTCTGTTCTAATTTTTGTAATACGTTTTTCATCTCAACTTTCGTTGTCAAAATTATCAATATATAAAACCTGTTTTTAATTTTAAAAGATATCACCTTAAATTGTATGTTTACATATCTTATGATTAATATTTAAACAACCATTATTTTTTCATGTTCATTAATAGCAATCGTGTAATATTTTTATTTCAAGTTTATTTATTGTTAGTTTTGACATACTCCTTTCTTTTTTATCCCAGTTTCTAAGTGTTTGAGTATTTTATAAACAAAATCATTTATTGAATAGTATTTTATAGTATCCAACAACTTTTAACCAAATACTCATTACATTTTTTAACACTTATACTTACTGTTTATAGCCTACTTATTTAATACCAAATACACTTTTAGCATTAAATGTTGTAATTCTAGCCACTTCTTCTACTGACATATCTTTTTGAAATGCAATTTCTTTAGCAATATATACAACATTTGCAGGCTCATTTAACTTACCTCGATATGGGTGAGGTGTTAAATAAGGGCAGTCCGTCTCGATCAACAATTTATTTATATCAATATTTTTTGCGACTTCTTTAGGTACTTTAGCATTTTTAAAAGTAACTGGTCCGGCTAAAGAAATGTAGAAACCGATGTCGATAAATCTTCTAGCCATCTCATAACTTCCACTATAACAATGCATAATACCATAATGTTGACCTGCCTTTAGCATTTCGTAGGTATCATTCATCGCATCTCTTGCGTGAATAATTAAAGGTTTATGATACTTCTTTGCAAGTTCAATTTGCTTTTTAAAAATTTCCTTTTGTTTATGAGGACTCACTTCGTCCCAATAGTAATCCAACCCTACTTCGCCTAAGGCAACTACTTTTTCATGGGTAAGCAATTGTTCAATAATTTCTAAGTCCGCTTGAGTTGTATTAGCACAATCATTAGGACCAATCCCTACAGCTGCATAAATGAAATCATACTGACTTGCGATCTTCACGGCTTTTTGACTAGATGCAAGATCATACCCCACACACACCATATATTGCACTTTTTGATTAAGTGCATTTTGGATATATAACTCAATATTCTCATTTAATTGTTCGCTGTTCAAATGAACATGAGTATCAAAATACATAGCGCTCACCTCGGCACACATCATAACAAAATTACTTTTTTTTGTCAAATTTACTTTTGCTTTCATTTAAAAGCAATTGATTTTATCATTGTTTTTTCTATCTTTCTATTATATTTATACCCATCTTTATGACTTTAATACTCCTTTTTTTTCAAATTTTGACATAAAAAAAACGAGAAATCATTTTTCTCGTTCAGCATAATCAACTCAATACAATCGCAAATACTATCCACTTCAATAATCTCTTTATCTAACCATACACGTTGATTTAATGCATATAAATTATTAAATGAACGCACTAGATCCAAATCAACAAAATGATTTTTAACGATATGAATATCATTTAAATCGACATGATAAACTTTATTAATCATTTCTATTGTATCCTCGCTATTTCCTTTTCTAGAAAATAATGTCATTTCATTATCTTGAATATCAATTTGTAATATATGTCCAAATTTTTGTGTTAATAAATTAGCTATTTGTTGAGTTGTTGTTGAATTATCAAACTTAAATATCGCTAATGTATATTCTTTTATTTTAAGATCATTTAAGGTATCTAAACTTACTGTTTCACGAAGATTTTGATTAAATAAATATCCTTGATAAGGAATTTCAATAGCATTTAATATTTTATACATTTCATTTTCATCAAAAGGTTCATAACTAAAACAATCTAAACGATTTTTAACTTCAATATGACCATTTTGTGCGATGTAAAAATCAATCTCAATGCCATATTGCTTTAAAATATTTTCAATTACATCTTTATTATGATACAACATAATTCCAAATAAATTTCCTGAGGCCCTAAACTCTTTTATCTTTCTAATATCATATTGACTGATTGACTCAGATTGACCTTCAAAATACAAAGTATTGAAAAATGTACTTATTATTGCTTTCATAATGATTCCCCCTAGACAAACTTATCTTAACATGGATAAATTTTCACATCAATCTAAACAATCCGTCATATTTTT
The DNA here is from genome assembly GCA_018365815.1 of Erysipelotrichaceae bacterium. Taxonomy (GTDB): domain Bacteria; phylum Bacillota_I; class Bacilli_A; order Erysipelotrichales; family Coprobacillaceae; genus Beduini. Next base: position 65,184 of record JAGZJH010000006.1, on the reverse strand, counting down.
ACTCATTCCGACATTTTTTGACATATTTATTTTTATTATCTATTCATTCGCCTTATTTCTATGGGATAAATTCATTTATTTTGTCGAACAAACTACCCTATACAAATTAAATTTTTATACACTTTCTTTAAAAAAATCGCCAAAATTCCTTTTTTTAAGTGCTTTTAATTGTTACTTAGTCAATTTTTTAACAAATATTCTACCTATACAAACTTTTTTCGCTAATCTTTTTAAAGAAAAAGTCTCCAATTTAGGAGACTTAATAATTTGACTTTTTAGACCAAAAATATGCTTGCTTATAGTCTTCTTTACTTAAATAAGTTTCTTCCAAAGTATTAGAAACAAACTTCATCCATGAAAAATCATATTGCTTTTGTAATCGTTCATAAAGTTTTTCTAACTTATTTCGAAAACGATAGTTTTCATGGTGGGTCAAAGCCCCTGTAAATATATCACATAATATTGTACAAACTACTGAATTTTTACGTGCAGAACTTGAAAGTAAAGCGTATTGCCTAGCAACTTCATAATTTTTGATTTTATAATAAGCAAACATTAAATAAAAATAATAACGGTTATCTTTAATTTCATGATCTTCAATCGCTTCTAAGATTTCTATACTTTTTTCATATTCATGTTTTAAAATATAACACCAACCGATATTTTCATTAATTAAATCCAAAGAAATATGTATTTGATGTATCGCTAAATATTTTTTAACTTTAGCAAATTGTTTAATAGCACTTTCATATAACTCTAAATTTGTTAAAACATTGGCGGTAGACATCAATGTAAATATCTCTCGAACAACATTATTTGTTTTCTTAAACAAAATTCTTGCTTGCTCATTAAGTAATAACGCTTCTCCCCATAATCCCATATCTTCTTTAATCATTGCATAATAGTAGTAATACATGGAAACAAACTCATCACAATGTTCTTCAATTTTTACTTGTTTAAGTAATTTCTCAGCACTTTGATAATCACGATCACGAACCATATATGCAGCCATATATAAGAAAAAAGCATGAACATAAAGTTCATCTTGATTTGTAAGCACTTTAATTAACACTTGTTTAGTTAAATCAAGCGGTTCAAAATTTGGGTTTTCATGAAAATGATAAACAAACTTTGCCACTAGGTATTTAGGATAATGAATTGAAGAAGAAATTAAATCTTCTTCAATTCCAGTCAGCATTTTTGCTTGGTTTGGTTCAAAATAACAAGAAGATCGCATTACACCTAAATACAACGCCTCAACCTCTTGTTCATAATCAAATAAATGAGCTTCATCAATAGATAATGCTTTGAATATCTTTTCTTGATAATATTGACTTAATGCAATTTTTCCAGTTTCGATTTGTGTTAAGATGCCATGATTAATCCCTGTTAATTTTGATAAAATTCTAATCGTGTAACCTAGTAAATAACGCTTTAAACGAATTAATGTAATAATATCTTTCACAGACTTATTGTGGTGGATGATTTAATTGTAAAGTTGATGCCCCTTGTGGTGGGTGATTTAATTGTAAAGTTGATGCCCCTTGTGGTGGGTGATTTAACTGTAAAGTTGATGCCCCTTGTGGTGGGTGATTTAATTGTAAAGTTGATACCCCATTATCGCATTTTGGAAATGTTACTCCCATCATCATTGCGACACTCATTGTTAAAATAATTTTTTTCATTTTTTCTTACCTTCCACGAGTAGTTTGTCATATTTTCATGACAATGTAAACGTTTTGACGTGTATACACGAGCCTATACAAGTATCAATTTCGGTGCATAAAAATAGACTTTTTAGCCAAAGAAGTCCTAAATATTCATTTGTCCCATAATATTCTTTAAAGTTTCGACAAACTTTTCATTTTGATGAGGTACACCTACACTTACCCTTGCGTACTGACCATAGCCACGAATCAACACCCCTCGGCGGCCCATTTTTTCAATCAATTCTTCTTGAGCAATTCCTTTAGGAAGGAAATAAACAAAGCTTGCATAAGATTCAACTACCTCAAATCCGACCTCTTTTAGAGATTTTGTCAAAAAAGTACGTCCTTTAGTATTATTTTCAATTGATTTTTTTACATACTCATGATCTTTTAATGCTGCTAGCATTCCCGCAATCCCAATTCGACTAGCACCATAACCAAACTCTACATTACGCATTTCATTACAAATTTCGGGTTTCATTACACCATAACCTATACGCACCCCTGCCATACCATACAATTTTGAGAAAGTTTTTAACACAACGACATTTTTATTTTCTTTAACATACTTCATTGCAGACTCATAATCCTCTTGATTAATCCATTCAAAATATGCTTCATCAATAACTGTAATCACATGATCAGGTACTTTTTCAATAAAATTATCTAAATCTTTGTTAGAAATAATTGTACCGGTAGGGTTATTTGGATTAACAATAATAATTAATTTTGTTTTTTCATTAATCATTTTTTCCATTGCTTCTAAATCGAAAGTATGATTTTTTAATGGCGCTGTTTTATAAATCGCACCATAACGATTTACCATCGCACGATATGAATCATAAGTCGGTACACATGTAATAACTTCATCTCCAGGATTTAAGAAAATTTCACCAAATGCAGAAATAATTCCACTTGATCCACTGGTGATCATAATATGATCTTGACTAAATCCTAAAAACTCTCCGACTTCTTTTCTTGCTTTTTCCAATTGTCCAAAAGTAAAAGGATAATAATTAGACTCTTTAACTGCTTCTTGCATTGCTTTAATGGCTAAAAAAGAAGGTCCTAATTGATTTTCATTGGCATTTAAATTAATAATTTCTTCCACATCTTCGTCTACTTCAATCACTTTACCTCCGGGACGATATGCTTCAAATGTTTTTAATGGTTCTCTTAATAAATGTTTAATACGCATTTTGATACGCCTCCTTTAAGATTGTATACATTTCAATCACATTCTATACTCTCTTTTTCTAAAAGTCTAGTTGCTATGTCTAATTTTAATTAGATTTAATTAAAAACATAAAAAAATGTATACAATATTATACAATTATTCAATACTCATTTAAAACTATCTAATTTAATACTAATCATCAAAAAAAAGAGGTTTCCCTCTTTTTAATTTAACTCTTCATTATTATCTTCATCATCAAAAATATCATCAATATCATCATCTAAGTGATCCATGAAATCCATAAATGCTTTAAAATTGTTACTACTTATTTCTCTACCCACATCATCCATTTGATTTTGTAATGCACTAAACATTTCTTCTTTCATATCAAATACAATCTTTCGCATTTGCTCTAGATTATATGCTTTGGTCTTCCAACTTGGTAATTCTGCTAATACTTGTTCTAATTTATCTAACAAGTTAAAAAATAATTTACCTGAACTTTTAGAATGATTAAAAATTTCATAAATATATAATTTCAACAATGTCGTTTCTTTTAAAGAATTAGTTGTTTTAAGAATAAGATGAACCAATTTAACCTCATTTAAATCATCGCAGTATAATCTTAACCGTGCAATAAAATCTTGAAGTACCGGTTCACTATAAGCAATCTTATAGGTACTATATTCTTTTAATGTTGAATAGTCTAATTTATTTTCCGGTATATCAACAAAATCTCCATAGTATTCCATAAACTTATGTACCATTTCTAAATCTGGATAACAATAAAATTCTAAATCCTCATACTCCTCATGATCTTTATATACTTTTAACTGATTTAAAAAATAATGTGTACGTACAAGAATTTCTTCAATTTCTTTAAAAGTAATATCACCAACAATTCTTTTTATCGTTTGTAAAAAGAATTGTTTTTCAATCACACCATATGCATTACAAAGACCAACAGTCAATTCCTGAATATATTTTTCTCTTCGATAATCATCAATACCAGATATTAAACTTTCTACCACATCTAGAAGTTCATCAAAAATCACATAGCTCTCACCAGTATCATAAATAACATATTTCATTTGTAATAACTGCATTAAATATGGAAATTCACTTTTTAATTGTAAATAATCATTTTCTTTATCATAAATTGCTTCTAAAATCTCTAACTCTTGGCTACTAAAAAAATAAATTAAATCTGGACAAGTTTTATAAAGTAAAACCATTTCCTCGATTCCTTCATGAACAGAATCTCTTACTTCCACTCCATCAATTAATTTTAATTTAGCACACAAATTTTCTACAATATTTTTATCATAATAACTTTCATTTAATTCTAATAATTTCATTGACTCACCCTCTTAGGGACAGTTTACCATATTCAACCTTCTTTTTGAAACAAAATTAAATATATTTAAAATCGAAATAAGCATATTTGGGTTGCTTATAATTCAAATAATCTTGAATTATATGTTCTACTTCGATAATTTGTTGATTTACTCGTCTAACTTGATGATTCACATTAACTAAAGGAATGATGTATCTTCTCTTGGTTTCAAATGAAATTCCATAATCATAAGCTAAAGGAACATCACTTTCGATAATTGAATTAGCCTCTTTAAAACATTTAAAATAATAACTAATTGTTTTAGGTGCTTGTTCAATTAAATCAATAACCTCTGTTTCAGTAAGGTGATACAAATCTTCCATCGTTAATAATTTTAACGATAACATTTTTTTAATAGTATCTGCGATAAATTGCATCACTAATTTATCCTTATTTTCAATCCATTTTGGCCATAATTTTGAAACTTTTTTCATATATACTTCAGCCATTTTTAAATCATCAAAAGCAATTTCATTTTCCCCATCTTCATTTTTAGCGATATATAAATGTTGATAACATTGTTTTATCACATCTATTTGCCATATTGGAAAAAAAGATAATCCTGCCGAAAAATGATATTCCAAACGATCAGCAGAAAGTTTTGGTGAAGGATTATCGGCAATAGGATAAATTTTATAATCCATCACTTCTTCTACTTTAATTCCATCACGATTTAAAAGTGTCATAATTGATTTTGAATTTCTAATTAATGTTTCTGTCAATTCTTCAGTTGATTCTTGAATAAGATAATCTCCATTTACAAAATCAATACAATGTTTAAATACAGGTGTCGCAATATCGTGAAACAACCCTGCAATAGTTTGTTTTTTATCATGTGTAAAATGCCAAATGATTAAAGCCACCCCTACACTATGATCTAGTGTTGAATAAAATAACGGAATATTATAAAGTTTCGTATAATCCGTACCACAGTTTAAACTAATATCATTTAGTCTGAGCATTTCTGGAGTGTGGATATAATCTACTAAAAAATCCGGTATTTCCTGACTTAGTACATTAAAATATTGTTTAATCAATGGATTTAATTGTTTAAAATAATTTCTTTCCATGTTTTTCACCCTTCTTTTCAACATTTTAACATTGTAATGAATAAAGTAAACTACTATGATAAAATAAAATACAAGGAGTGAGGTTATGAAACAACAATTATTAAAACTTATTCAAGAATTTAAACCAGATTGTTTACAAGAACAAATAGACCAAAAAAATTTCTTAAGCTACCTTTATCATTTTGATGACCTTTTATATCGTACAAATTCATTGGCACATATTTCTAGTTCACCATGGATTATCAATAAAGAACGTACTAAGGTATTAATGGTTTATCATAATATTTACCAATCATGGAGTTGGTGTGGCGGTCATGCAGATGGAAATGGTAATTTATTGGACGTTGCTTTAAAAGAAGCCAAGGAAGAAACGGGAGTTAAACAAATCACACCATTATCTTCTTCCCCTATTGCCATCGATATTTTACCTGTACCCGGTCATTTTAAAAACGATCAATACATTTCTAGCCACGTTCACTTAAATGTCACTTATTTATGTGTTGTAGACGAAAGTGAATCATTAACGATTAAACCAGATGAAAATAGCGGTGTAAAATGGATTAAAATTGAAGATTTAGAAAATGAAGTCAGTGAAAAAGAGATGCTACTCGTTTACCAAAAGTTAATAAAAAAAACTAAAAAATGTGCGTAATGCACATTTTTTTATCGACAAAATACTCCTTATACAATTTGAAAAATATAAAACTTTAAATAAGAAGTTTCTTCCATTGTCCATAAAATAGGGTGATCATGATTTTGTTGTGTCACTGAAACTTGTTTTAAAGTCACTCCTGCTTCATAAGCCGACTCTCGTAACATTTTTTCAAAATTATCAGTTTCCATAAAACGTGAACAACTACAAGTAATCAAATAACCCCCTTTATTTAAAATCTTCATAGCTTGCATATTGATACGTTTGTAACCGTTATATGCTTGGTGAATAGTTCTTCTTGATTTTGTAAAAGCGGGAGGATCAAGCACTATAATATCAAACTTTCCTTTAGGACACTGATCTAAATAATCAAATACATCAGCCTTCACAAACTCAATTCTATCTTCTAAATGATTTAATAAAGCATTCGCATACCCTTGATCTAGTGCAGTTTGAGAAACATCTACTGCTACTACTTTTGAAGCATGACCATAAGCTGCATTTAACGCAAAACCACCAGTATGACTAAAACAATCTAATACCTTTTTATCAGTCGCCATATTTCTTAATAATACACGATTAGCTTTTTGGTCTAAAAAATAACCTGTTTTTTGACCATTTTCCACATCTACGTTTAATAAAAGACCATTTTCATTTATTACCGTTTGACAAGATAATGATGGTGTTTTAGAATAAAAACCTTTTTCTTCTTTTAACCCTTCTTTGGTACGGACTTTAATATCATTTCTTTCATAAATCCCATGAATCACTTGTCCATCTTCTTTCAATACCTCTAATAACAATTCATAAACCATATCTTTAATTAACTCTAGTCCATAAGAACTAATTTGTGTCACTAAAATATCATTATAACGATCAACAGTTAGCCCTGGTAATTGATCAGCCTCACCAAAAATTAATCGGCAGTTATCTAAATTATCTTTTTGTAAAGTCTTACGAAAATCATAAGCAAATTTAATTCTTTGCTTAAAAAACTGACGATCAAAGACATCATTTAAGTCTTTAGATAAAATACGTACTGTTACATGACTGCATTTAGAATAAAAACCCGTTCCTAAATAACGTTGATCTTGAGTAACAATATCCACGATATCTCCGTTTTTAGCACTTTCATCTACACTTTCTACATTATTTTGATATAACCACATTTGTCCTTTATCTAGCCATTTTTCACCTTCCTTGCTAATGACTACTTTGGGATAATTTCGCTTCATTAAAAATACCTCACTTTTTATTTATTTTAATATCACTACTATACCATTTTTTTAAACAAATCTTCAATGTTTTAAAATTATATCAACAAAAAAAAGCAATTGATCTTACTTTTTATATAAGATCTATTGCTTTTTTAACTATTCATGTTTTTCAAATGCTTGAGCAATTAAATGTTTACTTGGATCTTTTTTAAACTGATAGTAAAGAATTGTCGCAAGTGAACACACTATTAAAATTCCTAAAAATACAAGTGTTTCTGTTGAAAGATTCGCACCTGCTATACTAATTGTTTTTCTAAAACCATTAACACTATAAGTATAAGGAACAAAATTATGAATTGCTTTAAAAATTGCACCTGAAGTTTCAATCGGATAAGTTCCTGCTGAACCACCTAAGTTAATCACCATAAATACTAATAGTAAAAACTCACCGATATATCCAGTTGTGACATTTAATAATAATATAATTGACATAAATGCTGCGGCTACTAAAATCGCAAATAAATAAGTTTGTAATAACATTTGCGGTGCAAATCCATTAAAAATTCTTAAACATGTTACCATAATAATTGCAGCTAATGTAGAAACTGTATAAGCAACTCCTGCTTTTGATAACCAATATTTAAATCCTGACTCGCTTTCTTTAACTCCTTCTAATACTGGATACATTAATGTAAATGCTAAACCGGCAACATATAAAGCCACACTCATCATATAAGGAGCCATTGCATGACCGTTGTTTTCAACTACTGAAATTTCTTGATGGTCAGTTGTAACTGGTGAAGCAATCATATCAAATGTATCATCATCGATACTCATTTGACTTTGGTTTGCCCCTTCTTCTAAACGTTGATTTAAAGTTGTGACACCACTACTTGCTTCATCTAATCCAGATTGAAGTGTGCTAGAACCATCGGCTAATTGTGAAGACCCATCACTAATTTTAAATGCCCCTTGTTTTAAAGCTTCCATTCCTTTTAATAATGTAGGTTGGTTGGATACTAAAGTTTTGGTTCCATCATAAATTTGATTTGCTCCTTGATCTAAAGCACTAATTCCACTCACTAATGTTGGAGTTTGATTAGATAAACTATGCATACCATCTGCTAATTGTTGACTACCACTTATTAAACTTTCATTATTAGCAGTCACTTTTTCTAACCCTTCACTAATTTGTTCTATGCCACTAGTATAAGCATTTAAACCAGTTTTTAAATTTGTATCAATGGCTTTATTAAGAGCAGTTAAACCCTCTTGTACCTGTTTGCTTCCTTGAACTAAACCACTTTGATAACCCCCATCAGGTAAAGTTGTACCATTAATAGCGCCATTTACTTTTTGAATACTTTGACTTAATTCTTGAATGACTTTTTGGTTGTTTGAAGAAGTCATTGTTGTAATTGTATGATAACTATAACTTTGTAACATTGCTTTTTCTTGCAAAGATAAAGAAAGTGAATTTAACTGATTTTGAGTTAATGGTTGTGTTAACCAATCTTTTGCTAAATTTGAATCTAATGACATTAATTTAGTTAATAACTGCTCTGCTTGAACTAACGTATCATTAGATGAGATTACTTTTTGGATATCGTTTAACTTATCTTGTGTTAAACTGTTTTTTAATGTATCTCCTAATGTATTTAATGCAGTTGTTACTTGTTGATTACCACTGACTAATGCAGCAGTTGAATCATTAATAGTATCCACTCCATTTAATAACGTATCATTTTGAGCAGTGGCTTGTTGAAGTGCAGCGTAAACTTGATTAACGCCACCTGTATACGCTCCAATACCACTAACTAAACTACTTGCACCACTATCTAACTGATTTACACCTTGTGATAAAGTATTAGAAGAAAGATTTAATGTATCTAATCCATCTTTCAAGGAAACCATACCATCATTTACACTGACTACGCCATTTGTATAATCTTGTAATCCAAGACTTAAAGTTGAAGCACCATCGTTAAAAGTTAAACTACTTGATGCTAATACTTTTAAATTATCCAAAATTGTAGTATTTCCTGCACTCAGTTGACTAATACCCTCACTAAGTTGTTTAGACCCATCTGCGGCTTCAAATAATCCACTTGATAAAGTTTCAATTTGACTAAAAATAGTTTTAGCATAAGTTTGAGTGACGCTTGCTGAAACTTGTTCTTTGATTTTGGTGATGGCAGAATCATCCATTTTTGAAGCAATATAATTTGTACCAGGATTAGTCGTATAATTTAACACCATTTTTTGTGGTTGTTCATCTAAAAGTGTTGTTGCATTTTTAGAAAAATCACCGGGAATTGTAATCACCATATAATAGGTTCCATTAGACAAACCGCTCATTGCTTCATCTTTAGTTACAAAACAAAAATCCATAGAATTATTTTCTTTAAGATTTTTAACTAATTCCTCACCGACTGAAAGTGAAGTATCATTGTAAACTACACTTTGATCTTCATTAACAACTGCGACCGGTATCTCACTGGTATTTCCATAAGGATCCCACATTGATCCAAGAAAAACACAGGCATAAATACTTGGAATAATCATAATTGCAACTAATACGATTTTAATCCAAGTGTTGTGAAATATATTTTTCCATTCACGTTTAATCATAAAAATCCTTCTTTCTCTAGAATTTCATAGACAAATAATATCCATAGATATATAATGTCTATGAAGTATTATAATTTATTATCTATAAAAGTCAACTATTTAGTAACACAAAATTAAAAAATTTGTTAAAATATTATAGAAGGTGGTTATGTATGAAAGTAAGACAAAGTTTTGAACAAGCAATTTGTATACTATTACTTATTGGTGTTAGTGATACCCATATTAAAAGTCATGAATTAAGTCAAAAATTAAATTTATCTGATTCTTATTTAAAAAAAATTACTCGTCAATTAGTAGTTTCTAATTTAATTGAATCAAAAGCCAGTAAACTTGGCGGCTTTATTTTAAAAAAATCTTTATCGGATATTTCTTTATTAGATATTTTTGAAGCCATTGAAGGAAAAGAACATTTTGTTGAAACAACACACTTAGTTGAAAAAGTATTTGAAAATTCCTCGATGATTATAGAAATAGAAGATATGTATGTAAGTTATTTAGACAAAGCTGAATATCATTATAAAAAGAAACTCAAAGAAATTACACTAGAACAAATTGTTAATGAAGCACACAGAATATAAAAAATAATTTGATTGACCACATGATACAGATCTCAACACTTTACTTTTTAACAAATATAAAATCTTTTCATTTTATAACAAATTAACACATCACATTTAAATGAAATTACAATATTTTAAAAAATATGATTTTTTCCATGTGTTAGATGGTCAATCAAATATATTTATGAAAACTAAACAAAATAAACTTAAACAAACGGAGGTTGTTTATGAATGAATTTAAACAAATAATTGAACAATACAATGCGATAATTGTCATTATTTTTTTATTATATACCTTGTATCTTTGTACCTTTTTACCACTTTTAAAACGTCGTTATCAAGTTTCTAAAATATTTAAACAACTTCAAGAAATTGATATATTCTATCAAGATTTAAGTATTGAAACAATGGTAAACGAAATTTATGAAGCTTTAAATGAAGCACTTAAACTAGGTGATGAAAGTTTAGTAAAAGAATTTTTAACACCTAATTTATATGAAAATTGGTTAATTAAAATGAATTGGGTTTCCTATTCACGTAATTTTAATTCAAATCGAAAATCGAAAATTACGACTTGTTTACCAATTGGAATAAAAACTTTAACTGAAGGAAAAGATGAAATATGGATTTATGTTAGAGGGCATCATGGCAATTCTTTTTATGAACGAAAAGTAGTTAAACAACATCATAAAATTGTCAATCAGGCTATTAATAAAGAATTTATAGAATATTGGAAATTTATACGAGATGAAGATCATCTTTATTTGGATAAAATTTATGAAAAAAATGAAATTAATTTAAAAGAAATTCCTTGTACCAATCAGAGATAACCTCCTTGCTTATCTCTTTTTATATTTTAAATAAATGAAAATTAAAATCTTTTAAATATTGATTTGATATAATAAAACTATATGAAAGGAGAAGTATTATGGGATTTCCAAAAGGTTTTTTATGGGGTGGCGCTACTGCCGCTAATCAATATGAAGGTGGATATTTAGAAGGTGGCAAAGGTTTAACAACGTTAGATGCCATCACTGGGGGAAGCCATACAGTACCCCGCAAAATATCTATTAAAACTAAAGAAGGTGAAATAAAATATTTAAATCGAGGAGAACCGGTAGGTGAAGGCTCTGTGGGTTATGTTGATCCTCATCAATATTATCCAAGTCATGTGGCTACTGATTTCTATCATCATTATCAAGAAGATATTGCTTTATTTGCACAAATGGGATTTAAAACATTTAGATTATCAATTGCATGGGCAAGATTATACCCTCGTGGAGATGAATTAACACCTAATGAAGAAGGGGTTAAATTTTATGAAAATGTATTTAAAGAATTGCGTAAATATAACATCGAACCATTAGTCACTTTAAATCACTTTGACTTACCAATGTTTTTAGCAGATGAAATGGACGGTTGGTTAGATCGCCGTGTCGTTGATTATTTTGTAAAGTTTGCTACAACTTGTTTTACACGTTATAAAGGATTAGTCACATTGTGGAAAACTTTCAATGAAATTAACTTCTTACGTGGTTGGAATACGTTAGGAATTAAAACTAATGATGAACAAGATCGTTATCAAGCGATGCATCATATTTTTGTAGCTAGTGCTAAAGCAGTTCAAATCGGACATATTATTGATCCAAACAATCAAATCGGAATGATGTTAGCATGTGGAGCATCTTATCCAGAAGATTGTAACCCGGATACTTATATGGCTAATATCGAAAGACAACGTGTTGAATATTTCTTCTCAGATGTGCAATGTCGCGGATATTATCCTGATTACAAACTTAAAGAGTTTGAAAGAAAAGGTATTCATATTAACATGGAAGAACATGACGAAGAAATTTTATTAGACGGAGTTGTTGATTTTATTGGATATAGTTATTATGCTTCTGGAATTGTTTCTACTCGTAAAGATGCGAAAATGACAGATGGAAATCAAACTAAACAAGGTAAAAATCCATTCTTAAAATCTAATGACTGGGGTTGGCAAATTGATCCAGTGGGTATTCGTATTACTTTAAACGAATTATATGAACGTTACCAATTGCCATTATTCATAGTTGAAAATGGTTTAGGGGCAATTGATACATTAGAAGAAGATGGTACAATTAATGATGATTATCGTATCGACTACTTAGCAAAACATATTGCCGAAATGAAAAAAGCCGTAGAATTAGATGGTATTCCTTTAATGGGATATACACCTTGGGGTTGTATTGATTTAGTTTCTGCCGGTACCGGTGAAATGCGTAAGCGTTACGGTTTTATTTATGTAGATATGGATGATGAAGGAAAAGGAACTTTAAATCGTTATCCTAAAAAATCCTTCAACTGGTATAAAAAAGTCATTGCAAGTAATGGTGAAGATTTAAGTAATGATTAAGGGAAATTAAAAATTTCCCTTTTTTAATTTGCTTTTATCATATAAAAAGGATATAATTCTATCTATACAGTGATTAAAGGAGGCAATTATGAGCAAAATTATTATCCCTCAAAACTACCATTCACCTATTAGTTTAATTGATACAGAAATTGCGATTAAAATTATCAAAGATACATTTGAACAAGAACTCGCTAAAAATTTAAAATTAACACGCATTTCTGCTCCATTATTTTTATTAAAAAATACCGGTTTAAATGATAATTTAAGCGGTAAAGAAGAACCGGTTTCATTTACATCATATGAACTCAATAAAAATGATGAAATCGAAATCATTCATTCATTAGCAAAATGGAAACGAGATGCTTTATATCGCTATCAGTTTAAAACACACACAGGTTTATATACTGACATGAATGCTATTAGAAAAGATGAAGAATTAGATAACATTCATTCAATATACGTAGATCAATGGGATTGGGAAATTGCTATTGACAAACAAGATAGAACATTAGACTATTTCAAAAAAATAGTTACTTCTATTTACCACACTTTAACAAGTGTTGAAGCCAAAATTCTTAAACTCTATCCTTCACTTAATTCTTCAATTTTACCTAAAGATATTCATTTTATCACTTCACAAGAATTAGAAGATTTATACCCTAATGATAATGCTAAAATTCGTGAAGCAAAAATTACAAAAACTCATAAAGCAGTGTGTATTATGCAAATTGGTGAATCATTAAAATCTGGACTTCCTCATGATTATCGTGCACCTGATTATGACGATTGGTCTTTAAATGGTGATATTTTAGTTTGGAATCCGATTCTTGAAGATGCCCTTGAACTTTCAAGTATGGGAATTAGAGTGGATAGTGAAATTTTAAAACTACAACTTGAAAAAGCAAACGCTTCAATGAGATTAAATTTACCTTATCACCAAAATGTCATTCATCAAATTCTACCATTAAGCATTGGCGGGGGAATAGGTCAAAGTCGCTTATGTATGTTTATTTTACAAAAAGCACATATTGGAGAAGTTCAAGCCTCATTATGGGATCAACAAACACTCATGATATGCCAAAAAAATCACATTGATTTATTATAAAAAGAATGTTTATGACAAATACTGATACTGTTAGTTATTATTTTAGTACAACCGGAAATTGTTTAACGACTGCTCGTATTTTAGCCCAACAGCTTAATGCGAAACTTGTTCCATTTGCCCTACTTTACCCCAAGATCAAATCGTAGTTGATACGAATCAAATTGGCTTTGTATTTCCGATTTATTATGGAGATATGCCTTATTTAGTTAGAAACGTAATTTCTAAAATGATATTCACACAAAAAGATCCTTATATTTTTGCTTTTTCAACTTATCGTGGTCATCAAGAGGACATTGCCAAAAGACTAGATGACTTACTTTCATTAAAACGATATAAATTATCTTTAATGTTAGGAATTCCAATGCCGGGTAATAGTTCATTTAAATAGTGAAGCACAAATTCAAGAAACTTTAAAAAATCAAACACAAAATATCTTATCACAAATTTGTTTAATCACTTCAAAAAAGACAGAAGATTATCGTCACTTACCAAGTGTTAAAAATTCACCAATGAGTGTTTTAAGTAATATGCGAAAAATCATCGCCGATGATAAATGTATCGGTTGTGGCATTTGTCAACAAGTATGTCCAATGAATAATATTCAAATTTGTAACCATAAAGCAATCATTAATGAAAACTGTCAAACTTGTTTGGCTTGTTTTCATTGGTGTCCAGTTGAAGCTATTTCAATGAGTAAGGAAAAAGAAATTTCTCATCGTCAAAAATACCATCACCCTGATGTAAAGTTAGCAGATATTATAAATGAAATGAATTTTAACCGTTAATCAAACGGTTTTTTTCTTCATTTTAAAAACTAGTCCATATTTTATTAGTTATGTTAAAATGTTTAAAAAAGGAGGATACATATGGGATTTCCAAAAAATTTTTTATGGGGTGGTGCAACAGCCGCCAATCAATATGAAGGTGGATATTTAGAGGGACATCGTGGTTTAGCTACTTCTGATTTTATTAGTGATGGATCGCATACAAGTCCACGTAAAATTTATTATCAAAATAAAGATGGTGAAATCGGTTTTATTACACTAGGTTCTTCATTACCAGAAGATGCTACACCGATATTAAAAAAAGATGTTTACTATCCAAGTCATAAAGCCACTGATTTTTATCATCATTACAAAGAAGATATTGCTTTGTTTGCGAAAATGGGATTTAAGTGTTTTCGTTTATCTATTTCATGGACGCGCATTTTTCCTAATGGTGATGATGATTTACCAAATGAAGAGGGTTTACAATTTTACGACAACGTTTTTGATGAATTATTAAAATACAATATCGAACCGGTTGTCACAATTTTACACTTCGATATGCCTCAAAACTTAGCTGCTAAATATGGTGGATGGGCAAATCGAAAACTAATTGATTTATTCGTAAAATATTCTAAAACTTTGTATGAACGTTATCAAAATAAAGTCAAATACTGGATTACTGTTAATGAAATTAACGTATTAGGTGGATATTGGACACTTGGTTTA
Organism: Erysipelotrichaceae bacterium; assembly: GCA_018365815.1. Lineage (GTDB taxonomy): Bacteria > Bacillota_I > Bacilli_A > Erysipelotrichales > Coprobacillaceae > Beduini. Next base: position 49,779 of record JAGZJH010000006.1, on the reverse strand, counting down.
ACGAGTAAAGATGCTAAAGTCAATGAAGATATAGCCGCTACTGCTAATTCTTATAAACCAGAAGAAGCTTCTTTAAAATATCAAGCCATTCATCATTTAATGGTCGCAAGTAGTTTATCTAATAAAGTCGGTCATGAAATTAATCCTGATTTTAAAATCGGTTGTATGCTTGCTTTATCCGGCATTTATCCAAATACTTGTCATCCTGATGATGTTTTTGGAGCATATGATTTTAGACGTCGTGCTCTATTATTTGCTGATGTTATGTTAAGAGGATATTATCCCGGTTATACACAAGCAATTTTTGATGAATATAACTTTACATTGATTAAAGAAAAAGATGATGATGAAATCTTAAAAAACTATCCATCTGACTATTTAGCGTTTAGTTATTATCGTACCACAACATTTGACCGTCACGCCAAAGTGACAACTACAACAGGAGGACAACAAGGCTCTTCAAACCCTTATCTTGAAGAAACACCATGGGGTTGGCCTGTTGATCCTAAAGGATTTCGTTATGTGTTAAACGAATTATGGGATCGTTATCAAAAACCATTATTCTGTGTTGAAAACGGAATGGGGAATATTGATCAAATTGAAAGTGATGGCTCTATTCACGATAATTATCGTATTGATTATTTAAGACAACATATTAGCGAAATGAAAAAAGCGATTGAAATCGATCGTGTTAATTTAATCGGTTATACCCCTTGGGGCTGTATTGATTTAGTTTCAGCCGGAACCGGTGAAATGAAAAAAAGATATGGATTTATTTATGTAGATATGGACGATAAAGGAAACGGCAGTCTGAAAAGATCTATAAAATCTTCTTTTAATTGGTATCAAAAAGTAATTGCATCAAATGGAGAAGATTTATTGTAGCTTTAAATCTCATAATCAATTTTACAAACTTATTTACAATATTAAAAATATCGTACATGTATAAAATTTAGTTAACAAAAAAAGAAGTGATTTTTACTTGTTTAAAAATAATAAACTTCCTATATTCTAAGAATATCTTATTATAAAAATACAAGTGAATTATAACTTCTTTTTATTATGTTTTTTAACATTTCATATGTTTACTATGGCATAAAACAATGCCAATATCATTTTTAATGATATAATTTTTAACTTCTTTAAAAAACTGTTGTTCATCTTTCCCATTTGCCCTTATTTCTATTTTTGCTTTAGTAGGTATTCCTAAAGAAATAACGGCCATTAATGATTTTAAATTAGCATTTTTACCTTCATATTTTAAAGATACCTCACTATAATATTTACTCGCAATACTCACCAATGCATTGGCCGGTGTCAAATATAATCCAACTGGGTCAGTAATTTGTAACATCATTTTTTTCATTTCTATATCCTCCCTCAATTACTATAAGCACTATCATCAAAAATTATGCTAACAATTAAATAAAAATACATATTTACTTTCTGCCTAGATTTTTTGAAATAGATTAACATTAAAAAACCTCTTTACTTATACAAAAGTAAAGAGGCAGTTTATAATATTAAATTCCAAATAATAAATCAATATAAGTAGGCATTGGCCAATAGCTATCATCAATTAATGTTTCTATAGTATCCACAGTTTTTCTTAACTCTTGCATAACTATAAACACATTATCATGCCACATTTTCGCAGTTTCTCCAATTTCAAATTCACTTTGTTGACATAGATGAATATTATTTTCTAAAGTATCCATGCTATATTTCATTTGTTTAATTAATGAAGATAAATGCTTAGCATCTTCTTTTAAATAATCAATTTCTATGCCAGCTTGCAATGCAGAAGTAATTTCATTAGAAATTTTTGCTAAGTATTTCGTTGAAGCAGGATAGATTTGGGTTTTCAACATTTTAATCGCAGTTAAACCTTCAACTTGAATTGTTTTTATATAATTATCATTTAATATTTCATAGCGTGATGCAAGTTCAACAGGAGTATACACATTTTGACGGCTTAACATTTCTAAATTTTTAGAATCTTTTAAACATTTTAATGCTTCTACAGTATTACGATTATTAGGAAGTCCTCTTCGTTTAGCTTCTTCTTCCCATTCTTTTGAATACCCATCACCATTAAAAATAATGCGTTGATGTGATTTGAAGAAATCACGAATAATTTCCATAGGATCATGTCCTTGTTCTATTAAATCAGCCATTTGATCCATTTCATCTGCTAACATAGCATTTAAAATTGTATTAGGTCCGGCAACCGATTGAGAAGAACCCGGTGCTCTAAATTCAAATTTATTACCAGTAAAAGCAAATGGAGAAGTACGGTTACGATCTGTTGTATCTTTTGAAAAAGTCGGAATAACCCCTACACCGGTTTTAAAACGAGTACCAGTTTGAGGCATAGTAATCTTTCTAGAAATGACATCTTCAATTAATTGGTCTAACTCTTCACCCAAAAACATTGAAATAATTGCCGGTGGTGCTTCGTTAGCTCCTAAACGATGATCATTTCCTGCTGTAGCAATAGACATTCTTAATAATTCAGCGTATTCATCAATTCCTTTCATTGTACAAGCAAGTGATGCTAAAAAGGCAATGTTTTCACTTGGATTAGACCCAGGATTAAATAAATTAATTCCTGTATTTGTAATTACAGACCAGTTGTTATGTTTACCTGAACCGTTAATTCCTTCAAAAGGTTTTTCATGAAGTAAACAACGTAATCCATGCTTTTTAGCAATATCTTGCATCAAAGTCATTAATAAATGATTGTTATCAATTGTGATATTGGCTTTACGATAAACACAAGCCACTTCATGTTGAGCAGGTGCGGCTTCATTATGTTTTGTTTTAGATGGAATTCCATAACGCCATAATTCCTCATCTAATTCTTTCATAAAAGCAGCTACTTTACGTTTTAAACTACCAAAATAATGATCTTCTAACTCTTGTCCTTTAGGTGCTTTTGCACCAAATAAAGTACGACCAGTAAGTTTTAAATCTAAACGTTGTTGATAATAACGATCATCAACTAAAAAATATTCTTGTTCAGCCCCTACTGACGCACTTGCACTAGTTACATCATGATAACCTAATAAATTCATTAAACGTGTAACGGCTTTGCTTAAACTATCGATTGAACGTAGTAATGGTGTTTTTTTATCTAATGCCTCACCGGTATAAGAACAAAATAATGTGGGAATGAATAAACTACCATCTTTTACAAATGCAGGTGAAGTACAATCCCATGCTGTATATCCTCTAGCTTCAAAAGTTGCACGCAATCCTCCAGTTGGAAAAGATGAGGCATCTGGTTCACCTTTGCGTAATGTTTTTCCACTAAACTCTAAAACTGCCTTGCTACTACCTTCAGGTTCCAAAAAAGAATCATGCTTTTCCGCTGTTAAACCCGTCATTGGCATAAACCAATGCGTAAAATGTGTTGCCCCATTTTCGACAGCCCATACTTTCATTGCATTGGCAATTACCGTTGCAGTTTCACGTGCTAAGGGTTCACCTTTTTCAATTGATTCATGAAAAGCTTTATAAGTAGACTTTGGAATCATCGCCTTCATTGTATCATCAGTAAAAGCTAAAACTCCATACTCTTCAGTCATTTTATTAATATCCATCACTCTGCCTCCTGTTTTCTTTTAGTGTTATTATACCACTAGCAAGTGACGTGTCAATATTAAATATTGTTCATTTTTTACATAAAAACTAAAAAAATATAACACTTATTTTAAATAAATGTTATATTTTATGTTTTTAACAAATAGTAAACGATTACTTTTTTGCTTCTTTTCTTTTTTTACTTGCCTTGGCTAGTTCATAATACATATCTAAATCAGATTCAAAGACATAAGATAGCGCTTTAGAATTAGAATTATTTTTAATAAGTTTACGTAAATACTCAGTGGCTTCACTTCGACTTAAATCAGTTGTTACTTCAAAATAATTTTTAGCACGTTCTCTTTTAATAAATTTAAGTTTAATTTGTTCATCTGAATACCCATCTAGCATATGTTTAAAAATATCACCAATGCCTCCAATGATTACAATTTCCATAAAAAACCCCCATGTATTGATTATAACACAACATCATTAAAGATAAAAATGATTATCATAAAATGAAATTAATAAAAAGACCATTCATCTATTTTTAATAAATTAAAAAGAAAATTCTATGAAAATTTTTTACAATAACTCTATTTGCCAAGTAACCTATTGTAATTTTTAATATTTTCTAAACACCTTATTATACAAATATATGTATCACGTGAATTTTTTTAGTCTTTTAATCTATTCATAACAATTAAAAATTATATTTCAAAAAAACTTTCAAGAAGTAATTTTCCTCTTGATTTTAAATAAAAAATGATTGGTCTCTATTACATTAACAACGTAAGCATGAAATTAATACACACATAAAAAAGGTAAAAACTAGATATTTGACATCTTTTTTCTACCTTCTATTTGATACCTAAATTTTAAAGTCTATTCAAACTTGATCCTAGAATAGATTAAAGTATCAGTATTCTTTTTTTATTTTACTCTTCTTTCAATAAATCAAGTGCTTTTTGATACTTTTGATATAATCGATTTAAGTAATTTTCATTCAAATTGTCCTCTATTAAACGACTACGATCCATATTATGAACTAAGTCCACTCTTTTAACTTTCAAAGCAAGGGGATCTTTTTTAATTTGTTTAATATATTCAAAATAATCTACTGACTGATCATGTATTAATAAACGTAAGGCTTCGATAATTTCGATAGGGAAATAGTTTTCAAGTTCTTCAAAAGTAATGGGAGTATCTTCTATGACATCATGTAACAGGGCTATACTAATACTATATTCATCATCCATTTGGTCTGCTAAATGATAAGGGTGAAATATATAAGGTCTACCACTTTTATCAACCTGTCCATGATGTGCTTGATAAGCTATATCCATTGCTAAAGAAGTAAGTTTGGTATAAATCATATCTTCCTAATTATTTAGCGTTTTTATAATCAACACCGACAACATAATATAAACCATTATCCTCTACAACACTTATTAAAACTGAATTTTTCAATGAATTTGTCGGCATACCATTAGGTTTATTGACATAAGTTAAATTTAACTCTACATCAAATACTTCTTTATCTTCAAATCCTTCGATTTCTAGTTTTAATTTTGAAGGTGTAACAGAATTAATGACATAATCGCTCACTTCCGGTAACCCTTCTTTTGTGTACTTACGTTCATGTTCTACAAAATCTGCATAATAATCACGAAGTGCATATGACGCAAAATCTTGTCTAACATTTTTTAAAACATAACTGATACCACCAATATCCTCTCTTTCACTTTTATTAGACCAAGTGAAAAAGTCAGTTGCGAAATATGCCGCAACATATGAAATTTCTTGTTCTTGATTTCCTGCTTGATCTGCTTGAATTAATAAATCATAAGTTTCTTGAAGTTTTGTAGTAGGATTTTTAGAAAGCACATATTGATTAGTAACCTCATGTGTAATTGGTGGCGTTTCAGCAGTTTTTTGTTTTGGTGTAACTAAAATAATCACTACACAAGTAATTATTAAAACCATTAAAACACTACAAGCAATAATTATTTTTTTCTGATTATTTTTCTTCATAATTCTTCTAGCCCTTTCATATATTTTTGCTTTTCTTTGATAATAATCTTGTTTTTCTTTGTTTTCATCTTTAATATTTTTTGCCTTCGCTAAATCATTTTCAACACTACTTAAAATAGGTAGTTTATCGCTACGTATAAATATATTGACAAATGTTAAAATTGGACGATATTTACGACTAATCATTTCTGTATATTCTACAAAAATTTCAAAACAAATCATCAAAACAACAAATAAAATAATCGCTAAAATTTTATCATATAAATATAAATATGATGCCATTGAAAATAAAAATGTCGCAATATATAAAATCAATACACTTCCACGATGTCCTAGATTAAGGTTAAACATTAATTGATGATGTAAATGTCCTCGATCTGCTTCTGAAAATTTTTTATGATTAACTTTACGTCTAATAATTGCAATGAGTGTATCCATTATAGGCACTGCTAAAACGATAATTGGAGCACCTAAAGTAAAAAATGCAGAACTTTTATATCCAAATCCCAGTAAAGAAATGACTGAAATCATAAATCCTAAAAATAACGCTCCACAATCGCCAAGAAAAATAGAGGCAGGATGGAAATTATACATCAAAAATCCTGAAGCAGAACCTGCAAGTAATAACGACAATGCTGCAATATCTGTTCTACCAAAATGCAAACTATTTAAAGAAATAGTCACTAATACAATAATTGAAATACCCGCACATAAGCCATCTAATCCATCTATTAAATTTAATGCATTTGTAATCCCAATAATCCAACCATATGTAATAATTATCGAAATGATACTTCCTACATACTCTGGAAAATTAGGAATTATAATTCCTTGTAATCCTATTTTACCATAAAAAATAACTACACTTGCCGCTATAAATTCAACTGCTAATTTCACTTTTGGTTTTAAGTCATGAATATCATCATATAACCCCACGAAAAATATCAAAAATCCCGAAAGTAATATAGAATTAATTTGTTGATCTGTTTTTAAAAAGAAAAAGGCACATACAATAAAACTTATATAAACAGCATAACCCCCAATACGAACTATTTTACCATGATGAATTGTTCGTTGGTTAACTTTTGCGATAATATTTAACTCATTTCCAATTCTTTTAACTATAGGCACTAATAATGATGACACTATCATAGCCACAATAAAAGATAATATTATTTCATTATTCATCATAAGCCTCCTATTGCCAACATTATACCATATTTTTAACTATCGACAACTTGTATAAGAAAAAAAAGGTATAGCACCTATTTAAATTGCTTTGTTATTGAATATTTTTTATAAAAATGCTCATATATAGATTAATTTTTAAAAGTTGTAATTAAAAAAAAGAACTTCAATTGAAGTTCCTAATCATTTTATTTATTATAATTTTATACAACACTATTCGATATTTTAAAATACCAAACATTGTGACTACATCTATAACTTGAAATTATTTTACATAATGTAAATTATTTAACATAATTCCGCAACCTTCGGCAACACAGTTTAATGCATTTTCTGCAACAAATACAGGTACTTTTAATTCATTTTCTAATAAAGTATCTAAACCATGTAATAAGGCTCCTCCACCTGTTAAGAAAATTCCACGACTAACAATATCAGCTGCTAATTCAGGTGGTGTTTTTTCTAATACAGATTTAGCTGCACTTACAATAGTTGCACAGTTTTCTCTTAAAGCAAGTTCAGTTTCATCTGAACTGATTTCAATAGTATGAGGAAGTCCAGTGACTAAGTCTCTACCTCTTACTTCCATTGTTGTTTTGTCAGTTCTTGAACCTTTAACTGCTGTACCGATTTCAATTTTAATTTGTTCTGCTGTACGATCACCGATTAATAATTTATATTTATCTTTAATATAATGAATAATTTCTTCATCCATGCGATCTCCGGCGATTTTTAAAGATGTACTTGTGACAATATCACCTAATGATAATACCGCAACATCAGTAGTTCCTCCACCGATGTCAATTACCATATGACCTGCCGGTCTTGAAATATCTAACCCAGCCCCAATAGCGGCTACTTTTGGTTCTTCTTCAATAAATACGCGTTTTGCACCACAACGTTCTGCAACATCTTTAATTGCACTTTTTTCAATAGATGTAATATTTGATGGGCAACAAATTAAAATAGTCGGTCTTGAAAATACGCCTTTTAAATTTAATTTATTAATAAAATGTGTAATTAAAATTTCAGTCACTTGAAAATCAGCAATAACACCATCTTTTAAAGGTCTGATTGCTTGAACACGACCAGGTGTTTTTCCTAACATTTCTTTTGCTTCTTCACCTACTGCTAATGCACGTCCATTACCAACGTCCATTGCAACAACAGATGGCTCATTGACAACAATTCCTTCGCCTTTAACATAAATTAATATATTTGCAGTACCTAAGTCGATACCAATTTCTTTAGAAAATCCCATTTCCTTACCTCCTTTAACCCTATGCCACATCATTATAGCATACTATCGTAGATAATCTAGCAATAAAATAAGAAAAAGTAGCAAAAAATGCTACTGAATTTCGTCGATTGCTTTATCAAAACATTTTTCTGGATTTAAAATTACGCCATCTTTTTCCACAATAAAATGTAAGTGATTTCCTAAATCAGCTTCATAAATATTTTCACCACTTGAAGCAATGATGTCACCTTGTTTGACTTCACTATTAAGTTCAACTTTCACATCATTAAGACTTTGATAAGTTAAAACAACACCTTCTGAACTTTCAATCACTAAACAAGTTCCAAAAATAGGATCATCTTTTTTATTAATGACCTTTCCGCTTAAACTTGCCACTACATCAAAGGTAGTATCATCTTTGGCGAAGTCCATTCCTTGATTAGGTCGATATACCCCTTCAAAGTACACTAATGATGAAGACTGTCTTGATGCTTCATCGTCTTTTTCATAAAAATATCTTACTGCTTTAATGTCTTGATTAAATGGTTTTAATAACTTTTCTGTTTCGACTTCCACAACAGGCGGTTTTTCATTATTCACTGAAACAACTTGTTGAGTCGGTTCGGTATTGACGTTTTCATAAATCATCAGTCCAGTTAAAAAGACAAAGACAGATAAACATACTAATAACCCAATTCGATATGTTTTTTTATTCATAATTTCACCTCAAATACAGTATTTCCATTATAAATAAAATTATTCTATAAACTGACGATTTCTACTCCTTGATAATAGTATTTTAAAATATCTTCATATTGATAACCAGCCAAAGCCATTCCATTAGCACCATACTGACTCATACCCACACCATGACCAAATCCCACAGTATGAAACGTATAACCAGTATCATCTTGAACGATACTAAAATCTGAAGATGCTAAATTAAGTAATTCTCGAATATTTCTACCAGTATAAATTTTATCATTTACTTTCACATTATTCACTCGACCACTAGCTTTATAATCAACAATTTCAATAGAATTGACTTTAAAATTAAATTTTTGTTCTAGTTCACCAAAAGTAAAATGAACTTCTCTTTCAATATTAGGACAAATCGACAACTCCCACTCACTTTCAACTGACCTTAAATAAGGCACACTGCTTGAAGCAAAGTAATCTTCACTATTTTCTGTTTTACCATTAGAACTTGAAAAAAACAATGCCGAGATGTATTGATCTTGATATTTTAAAACTTGGTTATTTGTTTCTTGAACTAATCGTTTTAGTCTTTGATAGTTTGTGTCAAAATCATTTTTCCATTTCTCTTTTAACTGATCTTTTGATAAAAAAACTTGTGTATTGGTCGTATTATCAACTTTTAAATCTCTTGATAACACATACGTCCGACTTGCCACAATTTGTGCTTTGATTGCTTCATCTTCAAAAGATAAAGGCATTTCCCCTGCCACAACTCCAATTAAATAATCATTAAGATTAATAACTTCTTTAGATTGATTTTTCTTAGTCACAGATACTTCATAATAACTCTCTTTTTGACTTTCGTTCACCATTGGATTAATCAATGCCTTTAATTCAGAACTTAAAGCGAGTTGAATCCAAATAAATAAAATCACAACAATACTCCATTTAATACCATATCGCTTCAAAATTTCACCCGATTCTAATCATCATAAATGAAAGTATAAAATTAGCAATTAAATAGGCTAAAGCAAAAGATAATACAACATAAAATACATAAAACTCTAAAACACGATTTTTCTTAATATATCTTTGAAAATCAATGCAATTTAACCCATACATACTTGCTACTATACTTACAATATAGATCACTAATTTTATGATATCATAACTCATTTTAGAACCTCTTTTCTTTTATAACTAAACCCATTTTAAATTTTATCATCTTATTGATATATTATACCATATCTTATTTAATAATCAGGTTAATTTCGTAATCCAAAAAAACATATTTTTAAATAACTGAGATGATATAATGAATATAGAAAGTTAACACAGATCAATAGAAGCAAGTATTATGGTGGGAGCATTATTCAATTTAGATATAGTTATCAAGTACAGAGATATAATGAATGAAAATTGATATCAATAAGAATTATAATAACTTAGCAAGGAGTTGATTTTAATGAGTAAAATTCTAAAAGTTTTAAAAGAGAATGAAAAGCGTTTGTTTTTGCCTTATCAGTCAATGTTTCTCTATGGTGTCGCAATATTTTTCATTGATAACTTTATCCCATTCTATTCAAATCGAAATGCAGATTCGTTTTACGCTTGGTGGTACGATAAAAACTACATCACTTTATTTTTAATCATCTCTACTTTTATAATTCCGCCACTCAAAAATTATATGTATTCGATAAAATACAAACCTATTGAACATAAAATTATTTTTTGGTACAAATCAGTCATTTGTAATATGTTTGTATCCCTTGCTTCTGTGATAGGATTAGCGTTATTTATATTTCCAATGTTTTATATCAGATATAGATTTGCTTTCATCAATTTCTATATCATAGATTATTATGACAAACTATCATGTTTTCAAATTATTAAACTATGTTTTAATGAGGGAAATTCATATGGGATTATTGAAATCATACTTTTAGATATCGATATCGGTGTAATTTTATCAAAAATTAATTACTTAATGATATTAATTATGCCAATCTATGTCAGTTTATATCAACTACTTTACATCAACAAAGAAAAAACAACACATAAATTTCCATTTGAAATGTCTAAAAATTAATCAAAAAGAACTTCGTATTTGAAGTTCTTTTTTGATACCTTAAAATATTTAATCACATTACTAAATACTACATTTCATAAATATAACCACTTAACTGATAATAATCAACCTTTGCCTTTGAAGCCACAATTTTAACACAATCATCTAAATCAAACACTCTTGAAGACATTGTGAGTTCCCCATCATTGACAAATATTTCAATCGCACTGGTATCTACAAAAATTTGTAGTTTATATAACTGACTGAGTTTAACGTATCTTGATAATCGACCATCACCTGAATGCTCCATGTTTAAACTCAATACACCTGATTGATAGTGTAATACACAATCATTTTTAAGTGTTAATGTAAAGTTTGATTGATCTTCTATTGCAACTACTAATTCAAAAGTGGAAGCATTAAATGTCACTTGATCTTGATTAAGTAAATAACGATGATGACTTTGGCGAAGTTGTGTCATTTCTTCTAAAGGTTGTTGATATATCTGACCGTTTCGATTAACTAATACTCTTGGTAAAGCAATTGCTTGTTGCCAACCATTTTTTTGAGTAATATGATTAATCGTATACTCACTTTCAGACATCCCTAACCATGCCACTAAAATTGTACGTTTACCATCACTAAATGTTCTAGCGGCATAGAAATCAAAACCATAGTCAAATTGTTTAAATGTTTTTAACTGATAATCACTTTTAAAATCACCCTCAATTTTAAAATATCCACATTGATGTTGATTTTGGTATAAATCCCCTTGTTGTTTTACGCCTTGAGGACAAGTGATTAAAAAGTAATCATGGTCTAAACAAATTAAATCCGGACATTCCCACATATATCCAAATGGTTTTAGGGTATTTATTTCATGAATAAACTGCCAATCTTTTAAATTAGTCGATTGATATAATAACACACACCCACTATCATCAATCTTTCTTGCGCCTAATACCATATAATAAATATCATTTTCTTTATAGATTTTAGGATCACGTACGTGTAATGTCAACCCACTAGGATAATCTTCATTTTTCATTAAAACTGTTTTAGGGTAATCAAAATGAATTCCATCTTTTGAATAGGTATAAATTAAATTTTGTTCACGGCCGTTTAATACATAATCATAATCCCCTTGAAGTCTTACATTACCTGTATATAATGTATGAAAAACGCCATTTTCAAAATAAATGCAACCACTATATATCCCATTTCTATCTTCTTTGATATCAGGATAAAGGGTATTAGACTGACGTTTGAAATGGATAAAATCTTTAGTTGTATAATGTCCCCAGGTATTGACTGAACGACTTTCATTAAAGTAACTTCTAGGAGAATAGATAAAATATAGATGATAAACACCACTTACATAATTCATTCCATTAGGATCGCCTAAAGACCCTACTAAAGGCATCAAATGAAATTTTAAACGATATGGGTCTAAACTCACTTGTTGATAATGAACTTCTGCTTCTTCTATTTCTTGAATAATCTGAGCTTTTGTTTTCATATTAATGAATTTCATATCCTTTCAATGGATAAAAATGAATACTACCAATTAAATCATCATGATTAAAATGAGGAACTTGTTTAAATGATTGACTATACACACGACTACTCATCACATAACGTCCATCATTGATATAAATTTCTAATGCAGAAGTATCTGAAAAAATAGTCATGTTTAATAAATTATCAATTTCAATATGACGCTGATTTCTACCACAACCACTTTCATACATTATTAATGTTAATAAACCATTATCATAATTTAAAGACACATCATCACGAATATTTAAATTAAATGATTGGTTGTGATCGAATTGAATATTCATTTCATAACAAATAGTTTCAATATTTTGTTGATTTAACTCTTGAATTAAACATTCAAAACCTTCTTGTCTTAATGCTTTTGTTTCTTCAATTGGATAAAAACAAAGGTAACCGTCTTTGTTTGTGACTTGACGAGGTAATGTTAAAGCGTGTTGCCATTCATATTGACAAGTCACATCATTATGATAAGTCGCATCAGGAATACCAAACCACCCTATTAAAATACGACGATTTTTTTCATCACTAAAACTTTGAGGAGCATAAATATCAAAACCATGATCTAATTCCACAAATTCACCTATTGTATAAGTATTTTCAGTAAAATTAAAATCTAGTTTAAAATATCCACATTGATACACATTTTCATATTGATACCCAATTTGTTTAACCCCTTGAGGACATACCATTAAAAACAACTGTCCACCAATTTCAAATAAATCCGGACATTCCCACATATATCCAAATGGAGTTGGGGTTGTAATGGTATTAAAATACTGCCAGTTTTTTAAATCAGTTGAGCGATACATCAACACACACCCAATACTATCTTTAGTTCTAGCCCCTAAGACCATATAGAAAACCCCATCTTTTTCAAAGATTTTAGGATCTCGTACGTGTTTAGACATATTGATACCATAATCATTATTGTTTAATAACAACTCTTTAGAACTGATATGATACCCATCTTCACTATTAAAATAAATCGTATTTTGTTCACGTCCTTCATTGATATAATCATAATCTTGATCTAATAACTTTACATTTCCGGTATAAAAATAATGTATTTTATTATGATGGACAAATGCTGAACCACTATACACCCCATCTCGATCAATTCTTTGATCTGGAAATAAGAAAGGATCTTCACTTTTAAAATGAATCCAATCTTTAGTTGTATAATGTCCCCACAGTTTTGTGCCCCAACCGGTATCAAAGGGCGAATATTGATAGTAAATGTGATAAATTCCATTGAACTGACATAACCCATTTGGATCATTAAGCCAACCAGTAGGTGGCATGAGATGATAAGATAAACGGTTTTTATCTTTTGCCACCATTTCTTTCATATGATGATTATTTTTTTGTTTTTCGATATATTCATGTTTATTCATCATTGTCATTCACCTATTTAATTACCGCAATATATTGTTGATCCTTTTGCATCACAACTTGACGTTCATTAGGAACTTCCGTAAAAATCACCATTGTTTGAGTGGAATATCCTTTTGATTTGACTAACTCTAAATTAAAAGTTAATAATAAATCTCCTGCTTGTACTTCTTGATTAGCTTCAACATTACATTTAAAACCTTCACCTTGCATATTAACCGTATCAATACCACAATGAATTAACACACCTGTTCCATCATCTAATTCTAATCCAATGGCATGAGAAGTTGGGAAAACAAATTTAACGATTGCATGACATGGTGCTACTACTTTTCCTTCACTAACATTAATCGCAAAACCTTCACCCATTGCTTTTGAAGCAAAAGTTGGATCTGATGATTTAGAAATATCTAATACTTCACCTTTAATTGGTGTCATAAAATTAATCACTTGTTTTGAAGTATCTTCAGTAGTTACTTTAGCAGGTGTTTTAGTTGATGTTGTTTTAGAAGTTACTTTACCTAAAACAATTGCAACAACCATAGCCACAACTAAAGCAATTAAATGTGCAACAATGTAATTAAAATATCCATTATTATTAGGATCAGCAATGGCTAATCCAGGAACTGCTGTTGTTCCAAAACCTAAAGCCGCTAAATCAGTGATATAAACATATGCTCCCGCAACTGCACCACCGACACATCCGGCAATTAATGGGAATTTATATCTCAAGTTTACTCCAAAAATAGCAGGTTCACTAATACCAAATAATGTTGAAAAGAAACTTGGTAAACATAATTCTCTTGCTTTAACATTTTTCCAATTTAACGCTAAATATCCTAAAACTGCTCCACCTTGTCCCATTAAAGCAACTGACATTAATGGATTCAAGAAGTTACGCCCCGTATCCGCTAATAATTGGCTTTCAATAGCCCCTAAAATATGATGCAATCCAGAAATGACAATAATTTGTTGAATTCCACCAAATACCATATATCCTAAAACACCTAAATTTTCTACCATCCAAATTAATGAACCAGTAACAACATTAGCAAGTTCACGTCCTACCGGACCAATGATTGTAAATAAAAGCACTGTTGAAATAAATACAGTTAATAATGGTGAGAATAATAACTTCACAACATCAGGAATTTTTTCGTTAAAATATTGATCTAATTTAGCGACAATAAATCCCATCATTAAGGCAATAATAATTCCACCTTGAAAACCTACTAATTCAATATTTAAACCAAATAGTTTAATCACTTCTGGAATAACATCACCAGAAGCCGCTGAATAAGCATTCGCTAAACTACCATCTAACATAATCGCACCAACGACCATACCTAAAATAGGTTGTCCTCCATATCGTTTAGTCGCTGAATAACAAACTGCCATTGGTAAAATCGCAAAAATACCATTTGAAGCAATACTTGCAAGTTTATTAATTGCATATAAAGTTTCGTTATTAGTCACAACATCCCATTTACCTAAAACACCAGTAATTCCCATTAATAAAGCAGCAGCTAAAATGGCAGGCATAATATCGATAAAGACATCTGATAATGACTTAATCACTGCTTGGATAGGATTTTGTTTTTGACTAGCCATCGATTTAATATCCCCTAATGACATATTTTGAGTATTTGTGTATTTTGCAAATACTTCATACACTTCAGTAACTAAACCAGCACCAAATATAATTTGTAACTGATCTCCCGCAATAAATACACCTTTCACTTTATCCACTTCTTCAAGTTTTTCCATTTGAATTAAACTTTGGTCTTTTAACACAATTCTTAAACGCGTTGCACAATGTGCAGTGGCTTGAATGTTATCTTGACCTCCAACATACTTCACAATCTCTTTTGAAATCTCTAAATACTGTTCTTCTTTACTCATTGTTTATAACCTCCTTAAATTTATGGTACCGTTCCCGCTATTTTTGTAGTATAACCCTATATTTATAAAAGTCAATAGTTTTTTAAAAAAAATGGTATCGATACCATAATTAATGATTAAATATTGATTTTTAGAGGAATATTGTTAAAATTAAGATATATATGGGGTGATTAAATGAAAGAAAAAAAATTGACGATGAATGATATTGCGAAAATGGCAGGAGTGGGAAAAAGTACTGTTTCAAGATATTTTAATGAGGGGTATGTTAAAGAAGAAACACGTTTAAAAATTAAAAAAATAATTGATGATTATGGCTATGAACCTAATGCACTTGCGAAAATTATGAAGGCTAAAAAATCAAATTTAATCGGCATTGTCGTTCCAACTTTAGATTCCAAAACTTCCGCTAGAATGGTAATGTCCTTAGATGAATATTTACGGCATCAAAAATATACACCAATTATTATTAATACTAATCATAATGAATTAAGAGAGCTCAATTCTATTGAACAATTGTGGCGAATGAATGTTGATGGCATTATTTTACTTGCTACCACTTTAACTATGGCACATCAAAATATTGCCAGCAAATTAGATATTCCCTTTGTCGTATTAGCCCAAAAACTAGAACATGGAATTTCAATTGTCAATGACGATTATCATGCCGGTTATGAAATCGGTGAATACGTGGCAAAAAAAGGGCATCAAAAAATTGCTTATCTAGGGGTTTCAAGTAAAGATAAAGCAGTAGGTGTGATTCGTAAAAAAGGCGTGAGTGATGGATTAAATGATTATGGGATTGAACATTTTGATTTTATTGAATCTGATTTTTCATTTGAAAAAGCAAGACGTAAAATTAATCAGTATCTTAAAAAAAATATGCCTACAATTATCATTTGTGCAACGGATAACTTAGCATTAGCTTGTTATAAAGAAATTCAAGAATTAGGGCTAAAAATGCCTGATGATATCTCTTTAATTAGTTTTGGTGGATATGAAGTTTCTTCACTAATTACTCCTACTTTAACGACAATAAGATTTGAAAATGAAGAAGCCGGTTGTATTGCCGGACAAACAATTATTAACTTAATTAACGAAAAGAGTGTCCCACCTTTACAAAGTGTAGGATATACTTTGATCGAGGGAAAAAGTGTCCGAAATTTATAATCAGACATTTTTTTATTGACATTTATTTTTAGATATTATATTTTATTAACATGGAACCGATACCGCATTATAGATTGAAAGGAGTTTTTAAACATGAAATTGGGTGCAATTGAAGCAGGTGGAACTAAATTTGTGGTTGCAATTGGAGATGAGTTTGGAAATATTTACAAAAAAGAATCTTTTCCAACGACAACACCTGAACAAACAATGAAAAATGTATTTAATTTTTTTGATGGGGAAGAAATTCAAGCTTTAGGAGTCGGGTGTTTTGGTCCTATTGATCCTGATTTAAATAGTCAAACTTATGGTTATATTACAAATACCCCTAAACTAAAATGGCAAAATTATAATATTATTGGAGATTTGAAAAAACGTTATCAAATCCCTATGAATTTTGATACAGATGTTAATGGGGCCGCTTTAGGAGAAGTGTATTTTGGTAGTGCTAAGGGATTGGATAGTGCTTTATATTTAACAATTGGAACTGGTATTGGTGGTGGTGCATTTGTGGAGGGAAAACTACTTCATGGTTTACTTCATTCCGAAATGGGACATATTAAATTAAGAGTAAGAGAAGATGACACTTATCAAGGAAAATGCCCATTTCATCAAACTTGTTTTGAAGGTTTAGCTGCCGGTCCAGCAATCGAAGCACGTTGGGGAATTAAAGGAAGTGAAATTCCTCAAGACCATCCTGCATGGGATTTAGAGGCTTATTATATTGCCCAAGCATTAGCCATATATATTCTAACTTTATCACCTAAAAAAATTATTTTAGGTGGTGGTGTGATGCATCAAAAACAATTATTTAAAATGATATATGAATATCTTGAAAAAGAGTTAAATGGATATATCCAAAAAGATGAATTATTAAATGATATGGAAAACTATATTGTTGCTCCTGGATTACAAGATAATGCAGGAATTTGTGGTGCTTTAGCCTTAGCTAAACTTGCTTTAGAAAAATAAAATTTTTTAAGCATAATATTTTCTAAAACTTCCATAATAAGTTATAATTAATTAATAAAGGAGGATACTATTATGGAACAAAAAGAAAAAGTATTAGCAGCAATGAAAGAAGCAGGAGAGCCTATTAATGCTGGTAAAATTGTGGAATTATCAGGACTTACTCGTCCAGAAGTCGATAAAGCCATGAAAGAATTAAAAAAAGAAGGGGCTATTGTTTCTCCAATCCGTTGTAAATGGGAACCTGCTGAAAAATAAATTTATAAATATAAAATGAACCACGTTATTTGGATATCAAATAAAATGGTTCATTTTTATTATGTTCATTATACATATTTAAAATTATTTAATAAATTTATTAAGTACAATACCCGTATAAGCCTTACGATCTAAAATTTCAAATAACTTTTCATCAATGTTTAAAGTAGTAGCAATCATTTTTTTTAAATCACCTTGATTTAAGGTAGTTTTTGCATCATAATTACTTTCACCACTTTTGGTATAAATCATTTGATTTTTTAAAACAGGATAACGATCAAATTCTGGACGAGGGATTGATTTGAAACGAATAATAAAATCATTAGGTTTAGCGGCATACATTTTAAAAAGTTTAACACGTATTATAAGACACACAATAATAGCAAGAATTAAGATAATAAAAAATAACATAGTTTGTTCCCTCCTTTTCTATATAAAAATTATATCATATATTTAGAATTTAAGCATAAAAAAATGGATAATTTTTTAAATTATCCATATATTTTTACATTTCTTTAACTTTAATACGATTAATCGCTTTTTTAAGAGATATTTCAGCTCTTAAAATATCTAACTCAGGATCATTCGATTTAAGTCGATTTGTTGCACGTTCTCTGGCTTTTTTGGCTCTTTCTAAATCAATGTCTTCCTGACTTTCAATGGAATTGGCAATAATCGTTGTATCATCAGATGAAACATAGACAAAGCCTCCACCAATTGCGTATTTAAAACGCTCTTTACCAATTAAATAATTCATTTCAGAAATTTCAATCGCACTGGCAAGTGGAAGATGTTTGGCTAAAATTCCAATTTGACCGGATGTTGTTCTTAAATTAAGCATATTCACTTCTTTTTCAAGGTAGATTCCATGAGGGGTGACAATTTTTAATTTAAAAGTCATAAACCCACCACCTATCCTAAAGTTTCAGCTTTTTGAATAGCTTCTTCAATACTTCCCACATTATGGAAAGCTTGTTCTGGTAGATGATCCCATTTACCTTCTAAAATTTCTTTAAATCCTTTGATCGTATCTTCAACACGTACATATTTACCTTCCATACCTGTAAATTGACTAGCAACAGTGAATGGTTGTGATAAATAGTTTCTCACACGTCTTGCTCTAGCGACCGTGATTTTATCTTCTTCCCCTAATTCGTCCATTCCTAAAATTGCGATAATATCTTGTAATTCTTGGAAACGTTGAAGAATTTGTTGAACTCCATGAGCAATTTCATAATGCTCTTTTCCAACAATTAGTGGGTCTAAAGCACGTGAAGACGAGTTTAATGGATCTACTGCCGGATAAATTCCTAAAGCAGCAATTGAACGATCAAGTACAACTTTAGCGTCTAAGTGAGCAAATGTTGTTGCTGGTGCCGGGTCAGTTAAGTCATCGGCAGGAACATATACAGCTTGTACTGAGGTAATTGATCCTCGTTTTGTGGAAGTAATACGTTCTTGTAATTGCCCCATTTCTGTCGCTAAAGTAGGTTGATATCCTGCTTGTGAAGGCACACGTCCTAATAAAGCAGAAACTTCTGAACCGGCTTGAGTGAAACGGAAAATGTTATCAATAAATAATAATACATCTTGTCCTTCTTCATCTCTAAAATGTTCAGCCATCGTTAAACCGGTTAAAGCCACTCTTAAACGAGATCCAGGGGGTTCGTTCATTTGTCCAAACACTAATGTGGTTTTATTTAATACACCACTTTCTTTCATTTCATAATATAAATCATTACCTTCACGGCTTCGTTCACCAACACCAGCAAACACTGATAAACCACCATGTTCAGTTGCAATATTGTTAATTAACTCTTGAATTAAAACTGTTTTTCCTACTCCTGCTCCACCAAATAAACCGATTTTTCCACCTTTAATAAATGGGCAAATTAAATCGATCACTTTAATTCCTGTTTCTAAAATTTCAGTTTCTGTTCTCTGTTGAGCATAATCCGGAGCAGTTCTATGAATAGGCATCATTTTTACGCCCTCAGTAGAGAATTCTTTTTCATCAATAGGTTGTCCTAAAACGTTAAACATACGTCCTAGTGTCACATCACCTACCGGTACACTAATTGGTGCATTTGTATCAATGACATCTAATCCTCTAACTAGACCATCTGTTGAGCCCATTGCAATACAACGTACAACATCATCACCAATATGAGAAGCCACTTCAACAACAAGTTCTTCTTTCCCATTGGCAATTTTTAATGCGGTATTTAATAATGGCAAATGATCTTTATCAAATTGCACATCAACCACCGGTCCAACGGCACGTACGATTTTACCTATGTTTTGATTAGCCATCTTCACGCCTCCCTTTACTTCGTATTCGCACCAGCCACAATTTCAGAAATTTCATTTGTAATTGCAGTTTGTCTGGCTTGATTGTATTTTAATAATAAGTTTTCAATAAGTTCTTCAGCATTATCAGTTGCATTTTCCATCGAAGTTCTTCTTGAAGCATTTTCACTTGTCATTGATTCAATCAAATATCCATAAATCATAGATTGAAGATACATTGGCAACAATTCATTTAAAACTGCTTCAGGACTTGGTTCAAATATCGTAAATTTATTTTCAAAATTTCCCTCTTGTTTTAATTCACTTCGATCGACTGGTAATAATGTCACAATTGTAGGCCTAAAGGTTAAATTATTTACAAATTCTGTATAAACCACTTTAATATGTTTGACTTCTTTATTTAAATACAATTGTTTCACTTCATTGACTAGACGAATGACTTCGTTAAAATCTTGTGATGTATTTAATTGGACATAATTTGTATTAATATTTTGATAATGTGATTTTAATAATACATATCCTTTCGTCCCTATACAATAAATTAAATCATCTTCTTTAATTTCACTTATTGCTTTTTTAATGACATTCGCGTTATATCCACCACATAGCCCTAAACTAGAAGTGATTAAGATATAAACATCTTTAGATGCATTATTTTTAATTAAATAATCGCTTTGTACATCTGCATTCGTGGCTAAAATTTCCGCAACTGTTTCTTTTACTGTATTATAATATGGTTTTAATTGATCAAGTTGATTTCTTGTTTTTCTAAGTTTAGAGGTTGCTACTAATTCCATTGCTTTGGTAATTTTTTTAGTAGATTCAACCGATTTCATACGACGTTTAATGCTTTGCATTCCTGAAGCCATATGTTTTATCCTTTCACACTGATTTTTTTAAATTGTGTTACATAATCAGACATCGTTTCTTTTAACTTAGCTTCTAATTCACTAGAAATAACTTTTGTTTCAATAATTTCTTTAAAATATTCAGGTTTATTCATTTGAATATGTTGAATTAAGCCGTCCATAAAAGTATTGACTTCATTAACTGCAATGGTTTTAGTAAATCCATGTTTTAAAGCAAACAAAGTAATCACTTGTGTTTCAACACTTCTAGGAGAGTATTGGGCTTGTTTTAATACTTCTCTTACTTTTTGTCCATGATCTAAAATAGATTTTGTAGCGTTATCTAAATCTGATCCAAATTGGGCAAAGGCTTGCATTTCAGCAAATTGTGCTAACTCTAGTTTTAATGTTCCCGATACTTGTTTCATTGCTTTAATTTGAGCAGATGATCCTACACGAGAAACTGATAATCCTGTATCAATGGCAGGTCTAAAACCTGAGTTAAATAAATCTTGTTGTAAAAATATTTGCCCATCTGTAATTGAAATTACATTAGTTGGAATGTAAGCAGAAATATCTCCCGCTTGTGTTTCGATAATTGGTAAAGCCGTAATTGAACCGCCTCCCATTTCATCATTTAAACGACATGCACGTTCTAATAATCTTGAATGAAGATAGAATACATCTCCTGGATAAGCTTCACGTCCTGGTGGTCTTTTTAATAATAAAGACACTGTACGATAAGCAACGGCGTGTTTGGATAAATCATCATATACAATTAAAACATCTTTACCTTGTTCTAACCATTCTTCTGCAATGGCACATCCAGCATAAGGAGCAATATATTGAACCGGTGCTAATTCAGAGGCTGAAGCAGATACAATCGTAGTATATTCCATTGCCCCGCCTTTTCTTAGTTTTTCTACAATTTGAGCAACTGTTGAATTTTTTTGTCCAATCGCAACATAAACACAATAAATATTTTGTCCTTTTTGATTTAAAATCGTATCAATGGCAATCGCTGTTTTTCCGGTTTGACGATCGCCAATAATTAATTCACGTTGTCCTCTACCAATTGGAATTATTGCATCAATTGAAGTAATTCCGGTTTGTAACGGTTGGTCTACTGATTTTCTTGTCATTACCCCCGGTGCTACTCTTTCAATTGGTCTAAATTTAGTGGATTGAATAGCCCCTTGACCATCAATCGCTTGTCCAAGTGGGTTAACTACACGTCCTAACATTTCGTCACCGACAGGAACTTCAATGATTTTCCCTGTACGTTTAACTTCATCGCCTTCTTTAATCGTATCACTTTGTCCTAATAATACTGCACCTACATGATCAACTTCTAAGTTCATTACCATTCCATAAACTTCGTTAGGAAATTCTAATAATTCCCCTAACATCGCTTGTTCTAAGCCATGAACAAGTGCAACACCATCACCGATTGTCATTACTGAACCAATATCTTTAGATTCAACAATCTCATTATAGTGTTTAATCTGCTCTTTAATAAGTGCACTGATTTCATCTGGTCTTAATCCCACTAAGTTCACCTACTTTCTTAATAATTCTTGTTTAAGTAAATTCATTCTATTTTTAATCGAACCATCTTCAATATGGTTGCCAACAACAACTTTTAAACCTCCGATTAACGATTCATCTACTTTACAAGTTAATTTAACTTTTACATTTAATTTTTCACTCATCGCTTGTTCAATACGTGATATTTCTTCTTGTTTTAAAGAATAAGTGGCGTAAATTACTCCTTCTTTAATCCCTAAATAATCGTTAGTTAATTGATGATAGGCTTCAATGATGTTTAATAACTCATTAATTCTCTTTTTCACAATTAACAACTTTATAAAATTTAAAACATATAGCGAAACTTGATCTTTAAAAGATTGGTCAATCACTTGAATTTTTGCTTCTTTCGTCATTTTGTAATGGTTTAAAAAATTCATAATTGAATCATCCGACATTAAAACCTCTTTGACTAAAGTTAAGTCTTTTTCAAACGTTTCAATATCATTTGTTTCACTTGCTAATTCAAATAATGAAGTAGCATAAATCAATGCCACGTTATCCATTAATTCACAATATCCTTAATAAACTCATCAGCAAATTTCTGATTAGTTTCATAATCAATTTCTTTTTCCATTACTTTTGTCGCAACCTCTAATGCAACTTCTACAATTTCTTGTTTCATTTCTTCTTTAGCTGCAAGTTTTTGTGCTTCAATTTGACGATCTGCTTGAACAAGTTTAGCTTTTGCTTCTTTATTTGCTTCTTCTAATATTCCTTCTTTAACCATTAATGCTTCATCTTTGGCTTTTTCAATAATTTCACGATATTCTTTAGCAGCTGCTTTTGCTTGATTTTCACTTTCTTCGATAAATACTTTAGCCTTTTCATTGATTTGCTTTGCTTCTAAAATATTACCCTCAATTATTTCAGCTCGTTTTTCCATAAATGCTTTAACAGTGTTCCATAAATATTTTTTAAACACCAAAAACATTACACCAGTCGCACATAATTGAATAATTATTGTCGTAATATTAGGGAATAGTTTTCCTGCTACATCGATACTCATGCTTTCCCTCCTGACTGTTTTTGATTAATAAACGAATAATAAGATAAATGCAATTAATAACCCATAGATTGCTACTGTCTCTGATAATGCAATCCCTAAAATCATAGTTGTACGAATTTTACTTTCAGCTTCAGGATTTCTTCCTACTGCTTCAACCGCTTTTCCGGCAGCAATCCCTTCACCAATTCCTGTTCCTAAACCCGCACATACTGCTAAACCTGCAGCAATTGCAATTAAACCTCTATCTGTCATTTTTTCTTCCTCCTAATTCTTATTCAGCCTCAATGGCTATTAAAATACTAGATAATGTAATAAATACTAATGTTTGAATACACCCAGCAAACACATCAAAATAAGCATGTAAAATTGGGGCAACAATCGGTCCTAAAAAATTAAACGGTATTAGTAGGCTAGATAACCAACCGGTAAAACTGTATACCAACCCCATTAAAATAGAACCACTTAAAATATTTCCAAACATACGCATTGATAATGAAATTAATGGTGAAACCGCTCCTAATAAATTTGTCGGTGGCCATATTAAATCTTTAATATATGTAAAGCCTCCTTTTGTTTTAAAGGCATTCCATTGAATTAATGCAAATGTAATTAAAGTAATTGAAAAAGTAATTGAGAAATTGGAAGTTGGTGCATCAAAAGCTATCAAACCACTTAAATTACTAATCACTAAATAAACTGCCATTATGGCAAAATAAGGATAATAATTTTTCACAAATTTTTGATTGGGCATAATTGAGATCATGTAATCCTGAATCATTTTCACTCCCGTTTCACAAACTAACACAACACCAGTAGGCTTTGTGCTTGGATCGGCTTCTTGAACTTTTTTACCTGCATAAATACAAAATGCACAAATTGATGCAATAATCACCAATGAAAAAATCAACTCCGGTTGAATTACAATATGCAAATTCATCCCTACTAATAACAGATTATCCATTACACTTCACCTCGCTTTCGCATTCTATAATGATTATAGAATATTGTCATTTTTATCATAAAATACCCTAATGCCACAAAAATTAAATTAAACAAACTGGGTAATTTTATCGCTAATATAAATCCAATTGAATAAATAAGCATTTTAACTAATCGACTAAAAACTAACATCATTCTATTTTTAGTCAGCAATAAATAATCAATGCTTAAAATAGTCATCAAAAAAACGATTAAACTTGTAATATATCCTAATACAAATCCTAAAATAAAAGCAATTTGTTGACATATCACACTTAGTATGACCAAAATTATTGAAAGTTTAATAAAAAGCGAAAACGATAAACGAATAATTTTATTTTCATTATTCATTTTTTCTTACCTCCGATTTCTAAAATCTTTTTAAAACTGCCAATAATTCCAAATATACTACTAATAAGTATTCCTATTGGTGCAATATTAAAATATCGATCAGCGATTAATCCTATAAATACTGAAAAAATAAGCACACCAAAAATATCAAGTCCAAGATTTAAAGCCAATATCACTGACTTTAAAATTGAATTATTCGGTTCCAAAAATACGATCTCCCGCATCTCCTAAACCGGGAACAATATATCCTTTTTCATTTAATTTTTCATCAACTGCACAAACATATAAATCTACATCAGGGTGATCTTTTTCAATCACTTTAATTCCTTCAGGTGCAGCGACTAAACTTAAAAATTTAATATCTTTTGCACCACGTTCTTTAATGTTTTTAATAGCTTGTGTTGAACTTGAACCAGTTGCTAACATCGGATCTAATACAATCACTGTTGCTTCACTTAAATTACCCGGGAAATTAGCATAATATTCATGAGCAATAAGAGTATCTTCATCACGCTTCATACCAATATGACCCACACTTGCAGTTGGAATGACTGCTTTCATTCCTTCTACAAAACCTAATCCGGCTCTTAAAATTGGAACTAAAATAATGTCTTTAGCTAAAACAGTTGTTTTCATTGTTGTAATCGGTGTGTCAATTTCGACTTCTTTAACCGGTAAATTTGCAGTTACAACATATGCTGCCAGTTCTGTAATTTCCTTAATGTTTTCACAAAATTCTTTATTACCCGTTTCTTTTTTACGCATAATTGTAAGTTTATGTGTAATCAAAGGGTGATTAATAATTGTTGTTGCCATAAATCTTCTCCTTTTTGTTATTATAAACCTTAGAGTTGACTTTAAGTCAAGTGTTTGTTTTAATCAATAATCTTTCAATTATTGATTTTTTTCTAGTGCCATCATTTTTTCAATTCTTAAATCATGACGACCACCCTCATAACTTGCATTAAGCCATGCATCAACAATTTCTAACGCCAATCCTTCTCCAATTACTCTAGCTCCCATTGCCATCATATTTGTATCATTATGTTGACGTGTTGCTTTAGCACTAAAGACATCATGAACTAGTGCACAACGAATACCATGAACTTTATTAGCCACAATACTTACCCCAATTCCAGTTCCACAAATGACAATCCCTTTTTCACATTCTTTTTTAGCTACTGCAAAAGCCGCTTTAGATGCATAATCAGGATAGTCACAACTTTCTTCACTGTAAGTTCCAAAATCAACGACTTCATATCCTTTTTCTTCTAAATGTTTTTTAACCGTTTCTTTAAGTTTAAATCCCCCATGATCACATGCTAATGCCAATTTCATTTTAATACCTCCTCAATCATCGCTAATGAAATATCGCCTTCTCTTAAAATTTTAATCTTATCTTTACTTAAATCTACCACCGTACTTGCTTTATGACTTCCGCTTTTCCCTTCCACAATTAAAGGAATTTTACCCTCCAATTGATTTAAAACTTCCTCAACACTTGTCGTATTAATACTTCCGGACATATTTGCACTGGTCACTAACAAAGGACCGGTTTTTTTAAGTAACGATAATACAAATTCATCATCAGGAATACGAATACCAATAGTTTCCTTATTAGATGTCATTTGTTTACTCACGTTTTCTTTTTTGTTTAAAATGAGAGTAATTTTACCCGGCATAAATGAATGTATAATCTTCCAATCTCTACTTGTCACATAAGCATAATTTTCAATCTCTAAAACATCACTGACCATTAATGTGATTGCCTTACTTGCATCACGATGTTTACTTTTAACTAATTGATCTAATGCTTCAAGAGAGTTAAACATTGCGCCTAATCCAAATACCGTTTCAGTAGGAAAAGCCACTACTTGATTTGATTTTAATGTTTCAATAATTTCATTCATTTCTTGTTTACTTACAACTTTTGTATTCAAGCTAATCACCTCATTTGCTTTTATTTTAACATATTATTTTATAAAATAATATACATTTGTCTTTACATCTAAATAGGAGTAGACAAAATGATTAAAAATAAGAAGAATAAACACTTTATTTTAGGATGAAGTAAACTGTCGAGCCTCCATTTTTCGCCAGCTTAAAAATCCGTATATATCATTGATCAAAAACATGACAAAACATACAACCACAGAATAATAAACTTGATTTTCCATTGCAGCCATTAACCATAAACAAATCAACACTAAATCATTCATTGCATAACCTAAAGCAAAATAAACACTTCTTTTATAGGTTAAATATACTGCAATAAAACTTGTAGTCACTGAAACGGTACTTGGTATAATATTTGGGGTATTAAAGTATTTTAATACAAAGTAGAAAACGAAAGTCGCAATAAATGCCATTTTAAACATTGTTTTAAATTCGTTTTCATTTAATGTATAGACTTGAATTTCTTTGGTATTTTCACTATAAGGATTTTTTAACCAAGAAATTAGTGAAAAAACAGCCATTGACATTGTCATCCCTAAATAAGTTAACATTTCACCATAATAAGCAAAATTAAAAGAAATTAATCCATATAATAAACTAAATCCAACCATAAGCAACTGGCCAATTGGATATCCTTTTGCACAAAAAATAAGTGATGTAACACCTATCAAAGATGTTATTAGCGTTAAATGATTTTCTCAATCAAATATCACAAATGAAAGTACAATTAAAACAAATGATACACTCCACAATATTTTTTCATATCTTGTTAAACAGTTAAAAAATTTTTTTCATATTACTCCTTTTGTTGATAAATTTTTTCTATGATTTCAACACATTCATCAAATCCTAATACAGAACTATTTAAACATAAAAAAATTGAAGTTTTAAATACTTCAATTTTATAAATCTTTATAAAAAAATCTCATTTGTGCACACGATAATTTAAATTCTTCTAATTCTTCTTTTGTTAAATTCATTTCAACAATTTCTTTTGCCCCGGTATGATCAATAATCGTTGGAACAGAGATGTAAACATCTTCTTCGCCATATTGACCTTGTAATAAAGTTGATACCGGTAAAATTTTATTTTCATTAAATAAAATAGTTTTAATAATCCCTACTGTTGCAGCTGCAATTCCATAACAAGTATTACCTTTACGGTTAAAGATTTCCCAACCTCCACGAATAACCTCTTGTTTAATCACTTCATAAGGATTTTCACCAAGACGATCTTTGTTATCTCTTACGACGCTATGAATATCTTTACCACCGATTGTGACAGTACTCCATGGAATCATTTCAGTATCTCCATGCTCACCGATGACTAATCCATTCACACTACGAGGATCAACATTAATACGTTTTGCGATACTGTATTTTAAACGAGCAGTATCTAAAGTTGTCCCACTTCCAATGACTTGACAAGGACGTAAACCTGAAATTTTATAAGCATAATATGACATAATATCCACTGGGTTAGAAACAATAATCATATGACCGTCAAATCCATTTGCCATCACATTATCAACAATTGATTTCATAATCTTTTTAGATGATTCAAGCATTAATAAACGATCATTTTTATCTTTAGGCATTGGAGCACTGGCTGTAATAACAACAATATTAGCATCTTTACAATCTTCATAAGTTCCCACTTTAACCTTTACATTACGGTTCATATACTCAATACAGTGTGATAAATCTAATACTTCTCCAATCACTTTTTCTTCATTTAAATCAATTAAATCAATTTCATCACAAATTCCTTGATTAATAAGTGTAAAGGCAATACTTACCCCTACATTCCCTGCACCCACAACTACAACTTTACTGTTTTTAATATTCATAACACTAACACTCCTTCTTTTACTTCAATATTATAGCCATATTTTAAGTAGAGTTGCAATAAGAACGCATTATCTCAATATAATTATTTGCCATATTTTTTGTGAAAATCTGTATCGATATATTAGTAGATAGTGGTATGATTAAATAAAGAATAATATTGATTTAAGGAAAGGAAAGATTGATATGAAAAAACCTAATATTGTTTATTTCGTCGCTGATCAAATGCGTAGCGATAGTTTACATCATCTTGGTTGTGAGGCGAGTATTACCCCAAATCTTGATCATCTTGCTCAAATAGGTGTTTCCTTTAAAAATGCTTATTGTCAAAATCCTGTATGTGTTCCATCAAGATGTAGTTTTCTAACTGGCTTATATCCCCACACAACTGGACATCGAACTATTCACTATTTACAAAATGAGGGGGAACCTAATTTTTTAAGAACGATGAAAAATAATGGCTATGAAGTCATTTGGATTGGTCGTAATGATATTATTCCTGCTCATTTAGTAAAAACAGAGTTTTGTGATCACTATTATAACGGCTTTTTTGAAGAGGATAGTAAAGAATACATCAGTCAAAACAGACCTCAACCTCATGCTACTAAAAACAATGATACACCCCCGCAAAATGATGTTTCTAAACCCGGATATTATGCTCATTTTAGAGGAAAAATCAGTGAAGAACAAGCGCACCAAAAAGGTTCTGATTGGCATTTAATCGATGCTGCTTTAAATTATATTGATAAAAAAAGTAAAGATCCTTCACAAAAACCATTTTTCCTTTATATCACTTTAGGCTATCCTCACCCACCTTATGCTTGTGAAGATCCATGGTTTAGTATCATTGATCGTAAGTTATGTACACCTCGTCGCCCTGATGCTTTATCATTAGATAAACCAAGTATGCTTAAAAGCATTTCAAAAAAACAAAATTTACAAAATTGGGGTGATGAAAATTTTATTGAAATGCGTGCAACTTATTTAGCGATGGTGTCGCGTTTTGATTATCAATTTGGTTTAATTCAAAATAAATTAAAAGAAACTCATCTTTATGATAATACTTCAATTTTTGTATTCTCTGATCATGGTGATTATACCGGTGATTATAATATTGCTGAAAAGGTACAAAATTGTTTTGAAGATTGCATTACTAATGTCCCATTAATCATTAAACCGGCAGTACAATTTGAGGTAAAACCTCGTATCAGCAATGCTTTAGTAGAATTGGTTGATCTTTGTAGTACCGTAGAACAAATGTGTGATATTACCCCTGAGTATGTTCATTTTGGAAAATCTTTAGTTGACTGTTTAAAAGGCAATGAAAACCACCAC
This sequence comes from Erysipelotrichaceae bacterium, assembly GCA_018365815.1. Taxonomy (GTDB): domain Bacteria; phylum Bacillota_I; class Bacilli_A; order Erysipelotrichales; family Coprobacillaceae; genus Beduini. The sequence continues at coordinate 19,498 of JAGZJH010000006.1, read as the reverse complement.
GATGCTATATTTTGTGAGGGCGGTCGTATTCATAATGAATATTGGGCAATGGAAAGAGGACATAATCAAGACTCTGAATACTGGCCTAGATTAGATACACAATGTAGCGAGGGTCTAGAACATACAAAAGCGGTAATGATTCGCATGAAAAATTATAAATATGTTTATCGTTTATATGAAAAAGATGAGTTTTATAACTTAGAAAATGATCCTTTGGAATTATGTAATGAAATTGATAATCCACAGTATCAATCAATTATTATAGAAATGAAAATGCGTATGCTGACATGGTTTGTTGAAACTGGAGATATTGTTCCAAATCGTAAGGATCCAAGATTTTAAGTTTTATGAGTGTGGGAAGTTTTCAAAAGAAAGTTGCAGATGAAACTTTACATCGTGATAAACTTCGTAATCTAAATACAAAAGAATTGCAAAGACAATCACAAATTATTACATCAAAAAAACTTAAAAACAATGAAAGTTATATCGCTTTGGCTTTTGGATTAGTTGGGGTGATATTTACTCTATTTCCAGCAGGAATAGAAATCCAAATGCAAATATGGTATATTCTATCTACTCTAATTAGTGGTATATTAGGATATTATTTTTCAGTTAAAGCCAGTCGTCTCAATCAAAAATACTTTCGCCAATATCGTCTAAAGGTTCATCTTAAAATTACTCAATTAGCACTGTATTTTTCTGCATTCGCTATTTTTGGTAGCATCATCATGACAATGTTTACCTTATCTTTATATTTTTAAAACATTAAAAACAATATTTACATTTAAAACAACGAGGCTATTTCAAATCGAAGATAGCCTTTTAATATTTATTGAACATTTAAACATTGTAGCTATTACTATTGGAAATAAACATATAAGTATTGCTTTTTCAATCATAATATTGGTAATCCATCCCCCTAATATAACCCCAAAAATAAAAGCAGAGTTAATGAAAAGATAATAGAAACATTTTTTCATCTCATTTTGACTGTGATAACTTATGGCTTGGTAAAAATATTCTATGCCACTTCTTAAATTTCCTGTACACATAGTCGATGAAAATGGTTTACCTAATACTTTTTTTAAACTTTCTGTCTGCATCGCACATATAAAAGAAATCAAGATATTTACAACAATATTAAACTTATCTATTGGAATACTACTTACAATTAAAACAACTATAATTTCAATAAAAAGAATAATTTGTTGCTAATGAATTTGTGGTTTGTTTTTGTAATAATTTTTAATAAACACTGCTCTCCCCTTTTATTTTATCTATTACAACAATCTTTTCACAAAAAAGCACCATGCTTTAAAAATATGCAAAATCATAATCATACTTTATCACATGATGTTAATTGTTAATGACATTACTTTCCACCGGCGAAATTATACATTAACCTTTCTTTCATTATAATCGTATCTTTTTTAAACACCTCAATAATCTTAAATGCAAATGGATAAGGCGTTGCCGGTCCTTGGCTGGTAATAATATTTTGATCGAATACTACTACATCATCGACAAATTTTCCACCGATTAATTTTTGATCATATCCTGTATAGCCTGTCACTTTTTTACCGGTAATCACTTCTGCCTTAGATAAAACAATGGTTCCTGAACACATCGCTGCCAAATATTTATTTTGATGATTAAAATATTGAACCATTGAAATAACATTAGGGTTGTTTTGTAAATTATCCCCTCCCGGTCTTCCTCCAGGTAAAACTAACATATCATAATCCTTAATTTCATCACTAAACATCTTATCCGCTTTAATCAACATATGATGCATTCCTTTTACAAACTCACCATCAAAACTAAATGTATGACATTCAATATTTGCACGTCTTAATAAATCGACGATAGTTAAAGTTTCACCTTCTTCAAATCCCTCTGCCATTAATACTGCCACACGAGCCATTTTACTTTACCTCCTTTACATCAAATGCATTAAAATAAATCATTCTTTTTTTGACGGCCAATGAATCACCACCTAATAAATCAACTAATTTATATGCAAATGCATACGCCGTAGCCGGACCTCTACTTGTCACAATATTGCCATCAATCACCACTATATCTTCTAAATAACGCCCTTGTTTAATTTTTTGATCATAGCCAATATAAGCTGTATAATTTTTATCTACTAATAAATTAGCCTTTTCTAAAACAATCGGAGCAGCACACATTGCACAAATATACTTTTGTTTTTCATTCATTTTGTGAAGAATGTTTATTAATTCCTCACTATTTTTCATATTCATAGCTCCATCATATCCACCGGGTAAAATAATCATATCGTAATCAATAATTGCTTCACTTAACAGCTGATCACTTTGAACACAGATGTTATGTCCCCCTTCAACAACTTTATCAAAACCAAATATATCACATTGTAGATTTGCCCTTCTTATAATATCTACAATCGTAAGTGTTTCCCCTTCTTCAAATCCGGGTGCCATAATAATCGCTGCTTTTTTCATTTTCCTTTACCTCCTGACAACACCTATTTTAGTAGAATTTTACTTATTAACAATGGATTTCCTAATTTAAGAAATAGGTTGAAAATTTTAAATTATCCTGATGATATGGACGAAAATTAAACAACTATTTCAATAGTTATATTTAAACAGTCCATATATAATTCTTTTTAAGAATTTATTGTTAAACAAATTTAGGAAATAATCATTACAATAAAAAAAGACCAGAGATAATTCTGATCCTAAATAAATATCACATTAACAATTATTCAACGACTACACCATCATTCATCGTATACTCTTCTAAAGAATTTTCTATAACTTGAACACATATATAAGTGATTGGTGAATTTTTATCAGTAAAAAATTGGCGCTTTGCTTTAGGAGAAATTTTAACCCAATCTCCTTTTGTTAATATCAATTCTTCACCATCAATAACTGCTTTACCATTTCCTGAAATAACACCATAGATTTCTTCATTATTTTTGTGATAATGAGAAAATGGAATACATTCACCTGCCGGTAAAGTAGTCATACTAATTTCTGCTCCTGTTAATGATAATGTATCATGTAATTCAGTTCTTCCTTCATCTGCAATGTGTGTGTTTAAAATTTAACATATTCTTATCTTCCTAATCATTTTTTCAAATTAATTATCTTTACAAGCAAATTATACATCATTACAGCATCGTATAGTAGTACGCACTTTAAAGTTACTGTATATTATTTTTATAACGCGTAGTATAATACAAAAATAGGAGGGAGAAAGATATGAAAAGAAAAGAAGATTTACCAGAATGTCCTATCGCAACTACGGTATCGTTAGTTGGAAGTAAATGGAAACTACTTATTATAAGAAATTTAATGATACGTTCTTGGCGATTTAACGAACTTCAAAAATCATTAGATGGTATTTCACAAAAGGTACTTACAGAAAGTTTAAGACAACTCACTGATGATGGGCTAGTGTATCGAAAAGATTATAAGACTAACCCCCCTAAGGTTGAATATGGATTAACAGAATTAGGAAAGCAATTTCTAAGTGTTTTAAAATCAATGGAAGAATTTGGAAATTATTATAAATCATTATAAAAACTCACGAAAGTGAGTTTTTAATTATTTAAGCTATTTTCTTCTTCATAAGCACGTTTATCAGCAATTTTAAAGAACGGATAATACACTCCCATTGAAATAAGAATAGTGATAATCTCCCATATTGCAATTTTCCAACTTCCTTGTAATATCCCATAAAGAACTGGTGGGGTTGTCCATGGAATTTGTGCCCCACTAGGAATTGGAATAATTCCGGCACTCATCACAGAATAAGTCAATATACCTAATATTGGTGTTAATAACATTAATGGAATAAAGAACAACGGATTTAACACAACTGGAATTCCAAACATCAAAGGTTCATTGATAAAGAAAAATGTTGTCGGTAATGATAGTTTTCCTAATGTTTTAAACTGTTCACTCTTAGATAAAAACGCCATTAAAATTGCTAGCGAAAACATTGAACCTACGCCACCTTGAATAAAACAACGGCTAAATGAACCTGAAATAATATGAGTTGGAAGTTGTCCTGCTTCATATAAAGCAAAGTTTTCTAAAGCAAGAGGGGTATAAATTGGATTTGTAATAGAACCTACAATATTTCCACCATGTAATCCAAAAAACCACAAAATATTAGTCATGAATTGGAAAAATGTAAAGGCTAGTATATTATCGCCCATAAACTTCATTAAAGAAGATTGAATGATTGTAAATACTGCATTATGTAAATTTTGATAACTTGTTAAAGTCATTAAACCGGCAATGATTAGAAAAATAGTCACTACAATTCCGGTTGGAATTAAAGCAGAAAATGAATTAGCAACATTTGGTGGAACACTATCAGGTAATTTAATCACCCAACCATGTTGAACGACATAAACATAAATACGCGCAGCGATTAATGCGACAAACATTGAACAAAACAACCCTTTTGCACCTAGAAAATCAACGGCATATGCCCCCTCAGTTCTACCGGTAATCAACATAAAAGAAACTAAACTTGATAACCCGGCTCCTGCACTATCTACATGAAATTCTTTCGCTAAGGTATAAGCGATAAAAAACGCTGCATACAAGGCAATTAAATCAATTGTCGCTTGACTTGGTAAAGATAAAATACTCCCAAATCCCGATGATGCCAACCAATCTGTATAAGCTTTAATTGGGAGGTTACATAATAATGTAAACAATGAACCGATAATTGTTGCGGACATAATCGCAATAAATCCACCACTAATAGCTTTAAGATACTTATTACTTCCTAACGTTGCTGCAATAGGAACTAATTTATTTTCTAAAACTTCCATCATTTTATTCATAGACATCTCCTCCTTTTAATTTATTCTCCCATAAAACTTAATATTTTTTTGACACTTTTATTATATATTAGTCTAATTCAAGAATAAATTTGACTTATTGCCATTTAATTGTGGCATTCTTTAGTTTCTTGTAAATAAGCATGATGATCCATCTTTTTAAAAAACGGATACCACATTAAACCAGCTAAAATAATGTTCACCACTTCTAATAAAGCAATTTTATAACTTCCTTGTAGAAAGCCATAAAAAACAGGAGGAGTTGTCCAAGGAAGTTGTATTCCAATAGGAATTGGAACAATGTGCATCGCCATCATACAATAAGTAAAAACCGCTAAAATAGGGGTAATAAAAACTAAAGGAATAAACAAAGTCGGATTTAATACTACTGGAATTCCAAACATCAACGGTTCATTAATAAAAAAGAAAGTAGTCGGTAAAGAGAGTTTTCCTAAAGTTTTATATCGTTTGCTTTTTGATAAAAAAGTCATTAAAATCGTTAAAGAAAATAGAGAACCTACCCCTCCGGCAATATAACATTTAGAAAAATCATTAGAAATAATATTAATAGGCATTTGACCGGATTGATACAAAGAAAAATTTTCTAACGATAAAGAGATCATAATCGCATTAGTGACACTACTTACAATATTGCCACCATGCAAACCAAAAAACCATAAAACATTTGTCATCAACTGTAAAATCAAAAATGACCACAAGTTATTTCCCATAAACGACATTAAAGAAGTCTGAATTGTTTCATAAATAAGCGTATGTAAATTAGGATATGGAGTTAATAAAATTAAACAAGCGATACTTAAAAATATTAAAATAATAAATAGCGAGGGGACTAACTTTTCTAATTCAAAAGCCAGTGATTTATTTATAAAACTTATCTTTTTGAGTTCTATTTTTTTATCACTTAATAAAACATACAAATATCCAACACTAATTGATACAAAAATTGCAGTAAACAGCCCTCGTGAGTTGATATAATCAATTAAATAACCTTGTTCATTATTACCGATTAATAAGAAAAAACATATCAAAGATAACAACCCTGCTTGATGTGCTTGTAAATGATGTAACTGAACATATCTAAAAGTGATAAAAAAACACGCATAAATACTTATCGCATCAATAGTTGCCCCAGAAGCAAGATTAAGTAAGTTACCAAGTCCACTATCATTTAAAAATTCACTATACCCCATAAGAGGTATGTTTTTAAGCAATATAAACAAAGAGCCTAAAATACTGATTGGCATTACGGAAGAAAAACCCTGACTAATTGCCGTTAAAGCATAACTTTGAGCAATTTTATCTGCGACTTTAACCATGACCCTATGTCCGCCTTTTAAATTTAGATCTTTCGTCGTTGTTTCAAAATTTATAGCCTTTTTTAAAATTGCAACAGCATCTAAATTACCATAATCCTCATATGAAATTTCCATTAACTTATGTTTAGCAGATAAATTCTCTTTCATAAACGTTAATTGTGGGGCTAGTAAGATGACATCTGCTTCATCAATATAGCGATATAACTCAGTACGTCCACATGAACCGATTTTGATGTTGTCTAAATGTTGTTTTTTAACTTCATCTCTCATTCTTCTAACAAGTAAACTACTTGACATTCCACCTGCACAACATACAAGAATTTTCATTTTATTTAAAAATACTATTTGAAGATCGAGACAATTCTTCTTTACTCATTGTCATAATTATTTTTTGCATTGTTTTAAAATCAGAATGTCGTTCGAGTTCTAATAAACTTTCTTGATTAAAAATAATATTGGTCAATACTTCATTAAACACATTTAAAACTTGGTTAGAATGTTGATCGATGCATAATAAAAAAATAAACTTCACATACTCATTTTCCCAACGAATGGGCTTTTTTAATATCCCTACTGCCACAAATGTCTCATTCATCACTAATCTAATTGGGTGTGGCATTGCAATACGGTTGCCTACCTCAGTACTTGAAAGTGCTTCTCTTTCAAATACTAATGCTTCAAAATTATTAGGCAATGAACGTTGCTGACGTATCTTATCACACATATAAGTAATGGCTTCATCTCTTGAAGAAACGACAATATCATTATAAAAAAATTCTTCTTTAAAACAATTTTGAATAAAATACAATTCTTCATTGTTTTTCATAAACACATCTTCTAAAGCAATGACATCTTCTTCATTTAAAAAATACTGAACTTGAATAATTGGAATAGATGTTTTAATCGCAATGGGAATAGTTGAAAGAATTAAATCATACTTACTAAGATCCATATTTTCTAATTTATAAGCTTCACTTACTAACACTTCATTAATATAATCTTTAAACTTTGACTTTACTTTATAAAGTAAAATCTGTGAAGTTCCCATACCACTTGCACAAACAATAATAATATTTTTTTTCACAATTTTTTTCATTCTTTCTAAAGCCAAAGCAAAATGTAACGCTAAATATCCCAGTTCTTCTTCTAAAACAATTTTGCCATATTGATTTTGGATAATCTTACCTGCTAACACTGCTAATTCAAAGGCTTGCGGACTATCTTTTTTAATTTGTTTAGTTAAAGGATTAGTCATTTTCATATCATACATCAAACGATTAAACATAGGTTGTAAATGCATCGCAAGCATTGTATATAAATCCAAATCACCGCTAAAATCAATATGAAAATTCTTTTTAATTTCTAAGATCATCATGTCAATTAATTTAGAAATATCTTTAGATACTACAATTGGTTGTTCTTCTAATACACAAGCATGTTTTCCCATTAAATGTGCAACGATATAATGAATTTCACTTTGGGGTAAAGTTATTTTAAAATATTCATTTAAACGATAGGCGATTTCATTAGCAAGTTCTAATTCTATCGTAGGTTCATTGATGATTTTAGAATTTAAAAACTCTTCTACATAAATTCCATGCTTAATACGATGAACTGCAATTACGATATGAATCGTCAAATTTTGAAAACCAATATCTGTTAATTTAAACGCATATTTTAAAATAATGTCATAAAGCATATTTTTCACAAAATCAAAATCATCTTTTGACATTAAATTACCATGCATCCCAATTTCATTAAGATAGCGTTCATCATAGTTTTCAAAATGATAAAAATATTGTGCAATGCATGAACGAATATCTTTTTCCTTTCCTGATATTTTAACACCGTAACTTGGTTTAGAGATAATTTTCAAATGAAAATAAGATAGACGTTTTTTAACTTCTTTAATATCTACATTAAGCGTTGAACGACTGACATAAATTTCACTAGCAAGGTCATCTAATTTAATAAAATCTAAATGACTTAGAAAATAACGGATAATATAATTAATACGTTCTTCTTGGCAAACAGGAATAATAAATTGATTTTTAGATTCTTCTAATAACAATTGTTTTAAAAATAAATTATATGCTTCTGAATTAAAAATATGTAAAATATAGCCAACATGAGGACGTGATTTCACATAACAACCTGCTTGTTTTTCAAAAATATCTTTATAAATACGTAAATCTTCTCTTAGCGTACGTGGACGTATTTTTAACTGTTCACATAATTCTTGTGATTTAATGTAGTCATTTTGCCTTGATAAAATTTTAAATAATTGTATAAAACGTCTATCCATATCATAAACTCCTCTTATTTACGTCTAATATCTTCAAAGTTAATAAATTCTACTCCATTTTCTTCAGCCCATTTTTTTAAACGAGGATCGCAGGCAATTTGCACTTCTTTAGCACGAGTAATGTTATAACTAGACCAATCAAGTAATTCTTGGTCAATATAACCGGGGTGAGAATGTATTTCTACTAAATCCTCTTTTAAAAGCTCTGCTTGATCTTCTAACCAATAATCTAATGAAACATTATCTTGATAATAAGCCACTTTAGGCGAAACTGGCACTTCCCAACCGCTATGATGTGTATCATAAGAAATTTCAAATTTTCCATTGACTAATTGTCTTTTGCTATCTGTATAATGTACGCCTAATTCTGTAGCAACTTCATAAATTGCAATTTGTAGATTAGGATCAAATACAGCATGTCCTTCAATATGTGTAGGATAATGACCCATCAATTCTTTAAAACGTTCTGCTTGTGCAATGATTTCGTGTTTAATTTCTTCTAATTCAAGTTTTAATCCCGCTTGAATACGTTTTTTTACATTAAATTTTCCATTTTCATCTACAAGTGATGGTATCGATTTAGGATCTGAAACAGGTGTTCCAATGACAATATTGGCATGAAGTCCACAATATAGTCCCGGATTTTCTTTGAGTAACTTTGCTGCAAATAGGGCAGCTGGCATATTAGACATCATTGTTGTGGAACGAATGACACCGTCTTGATAACTTTTGATAATTCCTAATGTCACTGCTTCACTATATCCAATGTCATCTGCATTAAAAATAATTCTTACCATAATATTTACCTCCAATATCCTTTATAGTAATTATATTGTATCATAATTATATTATAACTAACGTATATATTTATGCCACTTTAATTAGGCATAAATCATATTTAATGACAAAATAAAAAAGCCACCACAAATCAACCTTTTAAAATTGATTTTATGATAACCTTTTAATCATTTATTTAACTTCAACTTCTTTTTTCCATAACCCATGAAGATTACAGAATTCATAAACTTCAACCATTCCTGTATATCCATTTAAATTAAATGAAGCCTCTGGTTTATCCCCTGCTTTTAAATCTTTACGATAAACTTGATCTCCTGCTTTTACTACAATAAAGTTAATAAAATGTTCTGGTAAACTTGGATGTTCTACTGATCCAATGACAGCGTGTAATACACCATTTTCAACACTCACTTCAGGAACATGTTTTTCAGTTGCACCATCAGTAACATTTGCTTCTAATAATGTCACAGGTTTTCCACAACACATTACCGGTACTTTATGATCGACTACTTTTTCTACAATATTTCCACATACTTCACATCGATAAAATTTCATATCCTTTATCCTCCGTTTCTTATTCTTTTTGACTATACTTACATTATAACAACATTCTCATTGTAATCATATCAATATGCACCTTTATTTATCGATAATTTTGTATGATTAGACATTCAGTTAATTAAGAATACAGCAAAATTACTTAATAAAATGCGTTTTTTTCTATTTTAGAAAATATATAATTTTCAAACATAAATGTAACATTCTATTATTTAAAATAAATATTCGTATCATTTTGCAAATTCATAAAATATTTTTTTAATAATTTGATTTTCCTAATATATTACTTAATCCATTTTATTAATTTACATCAAAATAATTTTAATAAAAAATTGCTAAAGTTTAATTATCAAAAAAAGTAAAAAATGTATTGTTTTAAGCGCTTACATAATATAGAATATAGATGTGATATTTGGAAGTCTAAATGAGCGATTAGACAATTTTACGGGAGGAAAAACAATGAAATTTTTAGAAGAACATTTTGTTCCCTTTGCAGCTAAGTTAGGTAATCAAAGACATTTAGTTGCAATTAGGGACGCATTTGTTGTCATTATGCCAATTACGATCGCTGGATCGTTAGCGGTATTAGTTAACAGTATTCATGGTATCTTCGCTGAAAACGGGTTAAACATTCCAGCAATTCAAGAAGGATATCAAAACTTTATTAGTTCAACTGGTATTCAAAATGTTATGAATGCAATAAGCAAAGGGTCAATTAATATCATGGCTATTTTACTTGTTATCGCATTGGGAATAAATATGGCAAAAAGTTATGATGCTGACCAAGCGGCAACAGCTACCCTTTCAGTTGCTGTATACTTAGCAATTACTCCGGGGTTACAATCAATTGCTGAAAAAGTATCTTGGGATAAAGGTGCTGAAGTTGTTGAAGTGGCAACAAGCTCAATTGCTAGTGGGGCAGTTCCAGCGAATAAACTCGATGCTAACGGTATGTTTGTGGCAATGTTATTAACAATGGTCGTTTCAGAAATTTTTATTCGCTTATCAAAATTTGAAAAATTAAAAATTACTTTACCTGATGGTGTACCACCAGCAGTTGCAGGATCATTTACAGTATTAATTCCTGCAGTATTAACAATGATTATTGTTGTTGCTTTTGGTATTTATACAGATTTAGTATTCAAAAAAGATTTATGGCAAATTATTACAAAATTTGTATCTGCACCTTTATCTAATGTTGCCGATACATTATTCACTGCTATTTTAATCGAGTTCTTAATTGCTTTCTTCTGGACTTTCGGTTTACATGGGGCAAGCATCGTTGGTTCAGTAACTACACCTATCTTAACACCTTTAGCAAATGCTAATACTTTAGCTTTTGAACAAGGAAAAGAAATTCCTAATATCATTAGCGGTGTTGGAGTTTATGCACGTATTGGTGGGGGTGGTTCTACTATTGGGTTAATTATTGCGGTATTGTTGTTTGGTAAAGTTCAAGCTGAAAGAACAGTGGTTGGGATTGCTACTGCACCTGGTATCTTCCAAATTAACGAACCAATTACATTTGGTATTCCTATTGTAATGAACCCAACTTACATGATTCCATTTGTTGTGGGTCCTACTGTATTAGCAGGAGTTTCTTACTTATGTATGCAATTCAATATTATAGAACGTGTATGTATTAGTGTCCCTTGGGTAACACCGCCTGTATTAATGGCATTCTTAGCAACTGCAGGTGGTTTCAAAGGAGCAATATTCCAAGTGATTTCTATCGTATTCTTAGCAATACTATGGACTCCATTTGTAATGTTATCAAACAAACAAAATGCTTAATTACAATTTAATAAATTTGCTCATCATTAGGTTCAAATAATACATCTAAACTAAGAGAAAATCTCTTAGTTTTTTATACTCAAAAAAGAATGTTCTCGCTAATAACGTTAAACATTCTTTTTAATTTATATATATTTTTTTATTACCATTGTTTTTCTAAGCGTTTTAAAATAGTTTCTTTGCCAATTAAAGCAATTGAACTCGTTAAATCTGGTCCATGCATAATTCCTGTTGTCGCAATACGAATTGGCATAAACAACATTTTTCCTTTAACCTTAGCTTCTTTTTGAGTTGCTTTAATACAAGCTTGAATATTTTCTTTTGTAAAGTCTTCTAACTCACTAATGTGGTTTTTGAAAACACTTAATGTATTATTAATCGTTTCATCTTTCATAAATTCAAGTGCTTCATCTTCAACTGTTAATTCTTCATTAAAGAACACGTCTACTAAATCACAAATTTCAGCCCCATAAGTTAATTGATCATGGTAAACTGCGACTAATGAAGTAATCCATTCATCTGATTTAGAAAATAAATCATATTTTTTTGCTAAGAAAGGCTTACATAAAGCTACGATTTCTTCTAATGAACGTTCTTTAATATAACGATTATTCACCCATTTTAATTTTGCTTGATCGAACATTGAAGGAGATTTAGATAATCTCTTTTCATCAAATACTTTAATCAATTCATCATGACTAAAGATTTCTTCTTCACCTTCTGGTGACCAACCTAATAATGCCATAAAGTTAAACATTGCATCAGGTAAATATCCTTCTTCTTTATATTGAGAAACAAATTGCATAATTGTTTCATCACGTTTAGATAATTTCTTTCTATTTTCATTGACAATTAATGTCATATGTCCAAATTGAGGAACTTCCCAACCAAACATACGATACAACATAATTTGTTTTGGTGTATTAGATAAATGTTCTTCCCCTCTAAATACATGAGAAATTTCCATTGAATGATCATCAATGACAACTGCATAGTTATAAGTTGGAATACCATTGGCTTTTACTAATACCCAATCACCAATATCCTTTGATTCAAAAGAAACATGACCTCTAATCATATCTTCAAATTCATACACTTCATTTTCAGGAACTTTTATACGAATAGTATAAGGTATTCCCGCTTCTTCTTTTGCTTTAATTTCTTCTGGTGTTAAGTTACGACATTTACGATTATACATCGGTGCTTGTCCTGCTTCAGTTTGACGGTTGTGTTCAGCTTCTAATTCTTCTGGTGTACAAAAACATTTATAAGCATAACCATGTTCTAATAACCAATTTGTATAATGATTATAAATCTCCAATCTTTCCATTTGACGATAAGGTGCATATTTAGGATTTGGATTTACTGGTGATTCATCAGGAATAATTCCTAACCATGCTAAGTTATCTAATTGACTTGCTTCACCACCTTCAATATTTCTTTCAATATCAGTATCCTCAATTCTAAAAACAAAATCCCCACCATGGTGTTTCGCAAATAAATAATTAAATAACGCTGTTCTTGCACCACCAATATGTAAATGACCAGTTGGACTTGGTGCATATCTTACTCTTACTTTTTCCATTTTCTTAATCCTTTCTTATTAATAAACATACTGCTTGTGACAGTATTCCTTCCTTTCTACCGACAAATCCCATCTTCTCGCCACGTGTTGCTTTCACATTCACTTTTGAAATATCACAATGTAATCCACGTGCAATATTTTCTCTCATCGCTTGAATATGAGGTGCCATTTTAGGTGCTTCTGCTAAAATGATAGAATCAACATTTCCAATTTCATAATGATTTTCAACCATTAACTCATACGTTTTTTCAAGTAAAACCATTGATGAAATTCCTTGATACTTCATATCCGTATCAGGAAAATGATGCCCAATATCACCTAATGCCATTGCACCGATAATACTTTCAATAATCGCATGAAGCAATACATCTGCATCACTATGCCCTTTTAACCCTTTTTCATGAGGAATTTCCACTCCTCCAAGAATAAGTTTTCTTCCCTTTACTAATTGATGAATATCAATTGATTGACCTATTCTAAACATATTATCACCTGCCTGTATCATTTTAACACAATTAGTGTACTATATCCATAGTATGAAACAAACAAAAAAAGGAAATCGTTATTTCTTTAAACGTTCCTTAATTAATGCCATTACATCATCTTTTGTAATAATTACCCATACTAACAAAACAAATAAAATAATTCCATTTCCCACAATCATTGAAAACATAAACTTCGATACCGGAAAGATAAAAGCCAATGCTACAAATATCGCTATATTATAAATAAACCAATAAATCATACTCGTTCCAAGTTCTAAAATATATTTATAAATCACATAATAGGCAAAATACAAAATCGCCAATAATATCATGATATACTCCATAAAATCACTTCCTTATCCATATTTTAGCATAAAACAAGCAAGAAGTATGCTATAATATGTTTCGAGGTGAAAAAAATGCACAAACTAGCATGTCCAAAATGTAAAAAAGAACTCCAACTCATTGGAAACTCTTATAAATGTGAAGATCATCATACCTATGATTTAGCAAAAACTAAATACATTAACTTATTACTAAACCCTGACAAATCTACAAACAATCCGGGAGACAGCAAAGAAAGTTTAATCGCTCGTAAAGCCTTTTTAAATCAAGGCTACTACAATATTATTTCAGATACAGTCAATCAATATATCTTAGACCACTCTACTTTTCCTATTCAAATATTAGATTTAGGGTGTGGTGAGGGATATTATACACAACGCATGAAACAACAATTAAACAACGATGCTAATACTTACTATGGTTTAGATATTTCAAAAGAAGCCATTAACATGGCGACTAAATACACAAAAGACATTTACTGGATTGTCGGCAATTCAAAAAATATTCCAATACAAGATCACAGTCTTGATGTCATCTGTGCTTTATTTACCGTTGTTAATGTTGATGAATTGAAACGTTGTTTAAAACACGATGGCTACATTATCCATGTCACAGCCAATCCAAAACATTTAATTGAAATTAAAGAATTAATCTACGATGAAGTGAAAGTAAAATCCGATGAACATATTCGCTTACCTTTTAAAGTCCGTGAATCATTTGATCTAGTCAAAACTATTCACATAATCAATAAAGATGATAGTTTAAATCTGCTTAAAATGACGCCTCATTTTTATCATATCAAAAAAGAAAGACGTCATGTCTTAGATACACTTGAATCAATGGATATTACCATCGATATTAAAATCACAATTTATGAAATATAAAATTAACCAAGATTATCTTACACTGATCATTGATACACAATTTGAAAATAAAACTATTGATGATGTATTTAATCACTTTAAACTTTCTAAAAAAAGTATTCATTTATTAAAACAAAATAAAGAATACTTTTTAAATCACCAATTCGTCCCTTCATCAACTTTACTTAAACAAAATGATTGTTTAAGTATTAAAGCCTATACTAAAGATACAAATCCTTTTATCTCTCAATATCTTCCTTTAGATATTCTATATGAAGATGAGTTTTTATTAATTATCAACAAACCTGCAGGAATGAATGTCCACCCTGATTCAAAAGATGGATTAAACACATTATGTAACTATGTCCAATGTTACTACGATATATCAAATTACCACTTCCCTGTTCGTTATATTCATCGTTTAGACTATGATACTTCCGGTCTAATTATGTTTTGTAAATGCCATTTTTTACAAGCTTATTTAGACCATGAATTATTTTTAAAAAATATTAAAAGAACTTATTTAGCGCTTGTTGAAGGGAAAATTACGCAAAAAAAATTACAAACTATCGATACTTTCTTAGCTAAAGATCGTCATGTTTCTAATAAAATGCGTGTTTCTTTACATGGTCAAAGAGCCATTACTCATTATCAAATGATTTCAAATTCCACGAATTTAAGTTTAGTTAAATGTGTGTTAGATACCGGTAGAACCCACCAAATACGTGTTCATATGTCCTATATTCATCACCCAATTATCGGTGATGAACTTTATGGAAAACCTACTCATTTAATTCATCGTCAAGCTTTACATGCTTATCAATTAGAGTTGATTCACCCAATTACAACACAATCATTATTAATCGAAAGCCCTTTACCTCAAGACATGGCAACTATTCAATCACAATTGAAATAATATGGATTTTAAAAATACCTTTTTCAAGGTATTTTTTGTTTTATTAAATTATTCAAGAAATGTTTCATCAATCACTTCATGTGTTTTTTCTTCAAACCATTTACGACTGACTTCAATTCCATTATAACCATTTAACCCATGTGTCTTTGCTAATTCTTCTGAATAATCCTCTAACGGATAAACAGTAAAATTAGCACGTGTATTCATAATATCCTCCGCACTGCCTTCAAAATGATTGACTAAACTATGCCATTTTACATTTTCAATTGTCACCTGATCTTCTTTTTTTAAAAAATCCATTGTCACCATTCCGCCTAGTTGTGTTTCCAACTCTAGCATGCCATGAACAAAGTTCCCAAGGCTATAAATCACTAATGTTTGATGTTCATTAGATTTAATCCATTCTATCGGTTCTATCACATGAGGGTGCCCACCTATAATGACATCAACACCTAAAGAGGCTAAAAAATTTGCATAATCTTGTTGCATTGAATTTGTGGTAAAGTGGTATTCATCACCCCAATGGGCAGAAACAATTACTACATCACTAATCTTTTTAGCACGCTCCACTTCTTTAGTAATACGTTCTTTATCAAATAAATTAACACAATATTCATTAGGTAAATTGATGCCATTAGTTCCATAAGTATAAGAAAGCCAAGTAAATCGAATCCCATTTTTTTCAATCACTCGAATAGATTGTTCATCTTCTTCACTATCATTAACTCCTACATTAATAGTATCTTTAAATTGACGCCATAAACTTCTTGAATGTTGTATTCCCTCAAATCCACGATCTAAACAATGATTAGTCGCACTATTAATCACATTAAATCCCACATCATTTAAAGTATAAGCCATAATTGAGGGGGTATTAAAAGAGGGGTAACCGGCTATTTTTAAATCCTCCCCTCCTAAAATTGTTTCTTGATTAATATAATTAATATCATTCTTTGCTAAAAAGGTTAAAATATGTTGATAATAAGCAGTAAAATCATAATTTAAATCGTTCATTTTACCGGCTTTTTGATCTGCCTCTTTTAACATTTGTTCATGGATTAAATTATCTCCCACCGCCATTAAACTAACCTTATTTTCCTTTGACATATTCTCTTTTAACGGACGAACATATTCTTGCTTACAACCACTTATCAACACTATACATAACAATAATATTATCTTTTTCATCGATCTCTTTGTTCATACTCCTCATACACTAAATTTGATTGGTAAATTTTCGAAGCTAAATCTTTTCCGACATAGCGAATATGCCAAGGTTCATAATGATAACCCGTAATATTTTCTTTTTCTTTAGGGTATCTTAATATAAATCCATATTCATGAAGAATAGTTAAAAGCCATGCGTATTCTTGATGGCTTTCGATATTTTCATAATTCATATTATCTAAAGTAATGTCAATGGCTAATCCGGCATTATGTTCACTTTCACCCGCTTTAGCATAATACTTTAAAGCATGATCTTGACCATAATTATTAATGGCATAATCAAATAATATTTGTTGATAATCATAACTGCGATATGCTGCAATGCTATATACTTTAACTCCTTTTTTAGCTAAAACATCTTCGCATAATTGATTAAAGGATTGAGCGACATTTTCTCTTGCATAATGAACGTTATCATTAGCACAACTATAATGTAATCCTTGTATGCACTTAGAATTGATGGCGACTAAATCTTGGGGTTTGTAATTAGCCGGTAAATGATGTTGTTTGTTAATAATCACTTTTTCATCGTCTGGATTTTCAATCAAAGTTGAAACAATAGGATGATCTAAGTTTAAATTAACATATGTCACAATGTCTTCAATACTTAAATCAGCGTGATCTTGTTGATATTGAAGATAGCGTGATAAATTTTCACTTTGATAATAACTTAAATGTTCAAAAGCATTTGATTCTTGAATTTTAGTTTGACTTTTTTGATAAAAAGTCATAAAGATTAAAACAATGACTAATCCTACTATGACTAAAACAAAATAAACCTTTCTACCTTTTAACATTAAATCCTCCTAAATCTTCTATCGTTGTAATCTTAATATTATCATAATCCCCATCTACAACATAAACAGGTTCATTAGATAACAATTCAACCAAAGAAGCATCATCAGTTCCTAATACATGATCGGCTTTTGCTTTTTCATGTACTTGCGTAATTAACTCTGTTTTAAATGCTTGTGGTGTTTGCGCGTGCATAATTGCATCTCTATTTAAAGTATTCACCACTTTTCCATTTTCAATCATTTTTAATGTATCTTTTGCTTTAACCATTAACAAACAAGCATCATGTGTTTTTAAACACTCTAATAAATCATCAATACTATCTTGTTTTAAAAACGGTCTAGCCCCATCATGAATTAATACATAATCTTCCTTTACTTTAAGTAATCCTTGATAAACACTATCTTGTCGTTCTTTGCCACCATAAGTGATTTCAACTTTTGCTTTATGTTTAAACATATCATTCATTAAATCTTCATCATTTGGGCTAATGACTAAAACAATTTGACGACACTTTTCATCTTTTTCAAAAATACGCACCGTATTTTCAATGATTGTAACGCCCTTATGTATATAAAGTAATTTATTATATCCTAATTTCATTCTCTTTCCAATTCCTGCACATGGAATGACTACACTGTAATTCATTCAAATCCCTCCAAACTATATATTATTATCATATCACTTATTTTAAAAAATATTGTCATATTTTACATAATAACTCACTTTTTTATTCAATAAACATAGTTTCCATATCCTCTCACTATTGTAATCATTGACATTACAATATATTGGTTCTATAATCGTTAACAGAATTAATCAAGAAAGTGAGAAAAATTTATGCAAATTTCAAGTCGTTTTACAATTGCTTTACATATATTTGCTTGTATCGATACTTTTCAAAATGATTATAAAATAACAAGCGATTTTTTATCTAATAGTATCAATGTTAATCCGGTTATTATCCGTAAAATTTTATCTCAATTAAAATCTGCTGATCTTGTGAAAGTGCAAAGAGGAAGTGGCGGAACTACAATTGCTAAAGATGCCAATGAAATAACTTTTTATGATATTTACTGTGCTGTGGAGTGTATCGACCATGAGGGGTTGTTTCATTTTCATGAAAAACCTAACCCCAATTGTCCAGTAGGTAAAAATATTCACAATATTTTAGATCATCAACTATTGCAAGTACAAAATGCTTTAGAAAATGAATTAAAATCCATCACTTTAGCAGAGGTTTTAAAAGATACCCGTTATTATATCGCTAATAATAATTAAAATACTCATATTAAAATATTATTTACATGATTTTGCTTTACTCATTTTTAGTCTGTTGTTTTAACGAGAGTGTAAATTGTTTTTATATTTTTTAATTTATTATGCTATAATATAGATTTCATAGAGTGATAGTTAACTACACAAAATAGTTAGACTACTTAACAATCATATAGGGCATTACCATAGTAATGATAACATTGATGTCGATAATCATTGATCAAGTTGTGGTAGTATCACAAAAGTAAAAAGCGAGGGTTGTGAAGTGAACCCAATTAATTGGACACTGTAAAAACTAAGCGTTAACACATTCTAAGGATTGATTCCTGTATTGTACAGGAGTTAGTCCTTTTAATTTTG
>JAGZJH010000005.1 GCA_018365815.1 Erysipelotrichaceae bacterium | reverse complement strand
GGAATAAAGGTTAGTGAAAAATATGTAGGAAATATTATGCGAGAAATGGGCATAAAAGCTCATTATATTAAACCATATACAATCACAACCAAAGACTGTAATTTTTCTACTAAGCTGAAAAATATTCTAAAACGTAATCTCAATCCTGAAAAGCCAAATTCAACATAGTGTACAGATATAACTTATATTTGGACACAGGAAGATGGGTTTGTATATTTGACCAGTATAATGGATTTATACTCTAGAAAAATAATAGCTTGGAAACTAACAAAAACAATCACAGCTAAAATTTCTTACATTTTAGTTGTCCGAAATATTGACATAGTACCAGAACTTACAATCAGAAATGCATACGATAGCGACAAAACACGATGAGATGAAAGTACAATATGAAGAACTAAGTAAGCTAAAACAAAATATTGACAAATTTGTAAATAAATCAGATGAGCCTAAAAAGAGCATTGTTAAGGAAATTAGAAGACAGAAAGATGATAAAAAGATTTCTATCAATAATGCAATTAAAAAAGAAATTGAACGATAAACAAGTTGCACTCAATGATGAAATATTCGTTGGAGTGCAACTTTTGTATTTTAACTATAGATATATGTATGCTGATTTGCTATAATTATGTAGAAATAATCCATAAATATGGAATATAGGAGGAGCATGATGAAGTTTAGCTATAATGGTTTGTGGAAAACTTTGATAGATAAAAATATGAAAAAGAAAGACTTAGTCGAACAAATAGGTATATCTCCTACAACAATTTCTAAAATGACTAAAGGAGAAGCCATTTCTTTAACTATTCTAGGTAAAATTTGCGAACTACTTGGAACAGATATTGGTGATTTGGTCAGTATAGATAAAGAAATAACGAAAGGAGAAGAATAAATATGGCTAATTTATCTCAACAAAAGCGTCAAAGAATGCTTGAATTCATTGATAAAATAAGAGAAGAACATAAAGATGATGACGAAATGCTAATTGCACTTGGTGAAATTGAAAACGAATTAAATTCTAAGAAATATGGTTTAGTTTGGGAACAACACGAAGAAGCAGTTGATGTAATGATGAAGAATAATATTCCTGTCTTTACTGAATGTCTTGATAAGGAAATTGTCGCTGATGATAGTGGTAATTTTAATTTCTTATTAGAAGGCGATAATTTACATAGCTTAAAATTATTAGAGAAAACTCATGCAGGAAAGATTGATGTGATTTATATAGAGAAAAGCACCACGAGATTGATACAAAAGAAGGTTATGAAATATGCTTAGAACGGCTTAAAATATAGAAATTTATGGGGAGAGCAAGAGAAGCTCTTATTTTTTTGCCTAAAAATAGGTTGAAATTGAAAAGTACTTGCTTAGTTGTGTTATGCTACTGCACAACCTTTGAACGATTGTTTGGGATTATCGTTCAGACATTTATTTAAATTATATTCCTGTCTGTAAATTATAAAAAATAACAGTAAACCATAACAAACAATAGAAAAAGCATTGAAAAAACTCGCTGTTTTTGATATTATATAAAGTGATGATTTATAACTATTTCAGCTGGAGGTATAGAATGGTAGATTTGACAACTGAGAAATGGATAAATATCGATGAAGCTGCTGAGTATTTGGGAGTTAAACCTGGAACTATTAGAGATTGGATTAGAAAAGGGAAAGGAATTCCTGCACATAAGATAGGAAAGCAATGGAAATTTAAAGTTTCAGAAATAGACACTTGGGTAAAAAGTGGCCAAAGTGCAATGGAATAATGAAACTATTTAAGAATGGAGATATAAGAGGATTATGGCTGTGAAGAAATCAGAATTATATTCGCTTCTATGGGAAGCATGCAATAAATTAAGAGGTGGCGTTGAGCCGGCAAGGTATAAAGATTATGTTCTTGTGTTGTTGTTTTTTAAATATGTATCAGACCGTTATAAAGGGCAAAAATTTGCTGAATTTACAATTAGTCAAGGTGCATCATTTGAAGATTTGATAGCAGCAAAAGGAAAAAGTGATGTAGGAGAACGTGCAGATAAGATTATTCAAAAGTTTTTAGAAGACAACCAACTTATAGGTTCTCTTCCTGAAGTTAGTTTTAACAATGCAGACGAACTTGGTAGTGGTAAAGAACTTGTTGATAAGGTTTCAGGTCTTATTGGCGTTTTCCAGAATCCTGCAATCGACTTTAAGAATAACAGGGCAAGCGGTGACGATATAATCGGAGACGCATATGAGTATTTTATGATGAAGTTTGCTCAAGAATCAGGTAAGAGTAAAGGTCAATTTTACACGCCAAGCGAAGTTTCAAGAATAATTGCTAGACTTATCGGGATTGCAGATATTAAAGAGTCACCAAACAAGAAATGGACACTGTATGATCCAGCAGCAGGAAGTGGAAGCCTTTTGATTAGAGCTGCAGACGAAGCTCCGATTAATGCTAATGGTGATTCTATTGTTACTATCTTTGGGCAAGAAAGCGATCGTGCTACTGCTGGTCTGGCTAAGATGAATTTAATCCTTCATCAAAAAGGAACAGGTGAAATTCAAAGAGGAAATACACTTTCTACACCAAAATTTTTAGATGAGTTTGGAGAACTAAAAAAGTTTGATTTTATTGTAATGAATCCTCCTTTTTCTGATAAGGACTGGAGTGATGGAATTAAAACTACAGAAGATAAGTTTAAACGTTTTGATGGTTACGGCATACCTCCTGAAAAGAATGGAGACTATGCTTGGTTTTTACATGTCTTAAAATCGTTGGATAGTAAAGGGAAGGCTGGCTTTGTTATGCCACACGGTGTTTTATTTAGAGGCAATGCCGAAGAGACTATCAGACAGGAAATATTGAAAAAAAGATATATTAAGGCGATTATTAGTCTTCCTGCTAACTTGTTCTATGGAACAGGTATTCCTGCATGTATCATTATTTTAGATAAAGAAAACACTGATACAAGAGAAGATATTTTCTTAATTGATGCAAGTCGTGGATTTAAGAAGGATGGTAATAAAAATCGTCTTCGTGAACAAGATATTGAAAAAATTGTTCAAACATACACAAATAGACTTGAACTTAAAGGATATTCTAGAATCGTTAAATATTCAGATATTCTTGATGAAAAGACTAATAATGGAAATCTTAATGTACCAAGATATATTCAAAAGATTGATGATACTCTTCCGCAGAATATTGATGCACATTTAAAGGGTGGAATTCCTTCAACAGATATTGAATCTTTAGAAAAGCTATGGAATATCGCACCAGAACTAAAGAATAGGATTTTTAAATGTACAGATGCAAAACATAACATATTCCATCTTGCACTTGCTTCTACAGAAATTGAAAGTGCTATTGGTGAAGATGGAAATATTCTTGCTGAAAAAGATAATGAGATTACAAAACTTTTCACTGAATGGCAGAATGCTGTAAAAGATATTCTTCTAGGTATTACAAATACAACAGTACCAAAAGATTTGATTCGTGAAATTTCAATGCAGTTGCTTCATAAATATGAAGAGGCTAAGTTACTTGATAACTATGACGTGTATGATTGCTTACTGAATTATTGGAATGCCAAATTACAGGATGATGTATATACAATCAAAGTGGCTGGATACGAAGTCGCAAGAGAATTGGAATATGAGTATGGCAAGAAAAAGAAAAAGGATGATAATGGTAAGATTGTAAAAGATGAAAATGGGGATGCCGTAATGGAAGATGATACTACTAAGGTAAAATCTTTTGAAGGTGCTCTCATCCCTAAAGAAATCATTGAATCTGAATTCTTTAAAACAGAACTTAATGCACTTAATTATTTGATAGAGCAATCAGCTATGCTTGATGGTGAGTTAGATGAAATGATTGAAGAAGAATCCGGAGAAGATGGATTATTAAAAGAGGCTCTAAATGATAAGGGTGATGGTATACCAAAAGCAAATCTCAATAAACGAATTAAGGAACTCAATGATAAGAAAGTTTCTCCTATTGTAGATGCTCTAACAAAAATGGTTGAATTATTTGCCGATGGAAAGACTGATGAAATGGAGCAACTTCTAGTAACTGTTCCTGAACTTTCCAATTATGAACTTAGAAATAAAAATGGTTCTTTTGGAAAGGCAAAATTACAAAACGCATTAAAAGTTGCAGCACAAGAGGCTAAAGTTCCTGAAATATATAAAGATGAATACGATGCTTTAATTAAATATCAGGAAAAACTTGTTGAGAAAGAAGCTATTGACAAAGAAGTAAAAACAGCAAGATCGAAGCTTGATGATTTGATTGTTGCCAAATATGCGGTTTTAACTGAAGAAGAAATAAAGTATCTACTTTTTGATAAGAAATGGATGGCCAAGTTAAAACAAGATGTAATGGATGAATTTGGACAAGTACTAAATAATCTTTCATCAAGAGTATTATTAATCGCTAGACGTTACGAGCATACGCTTCCGGAAATTGAAGATAAAACTTCAAAATCAAGAGAGGCTGTCATGTCTGCTTTAGAAAGGATGGGATACAAATGGTAACTTATCCTGAATGGGAATCTATGACATTAGGTGATTTAGGGCATATTCAAATGTGTCGTAGAATCTTTCAAAGTCAAACTAAAGATTATGGAGCAATTCCTTTTTATAAGATAAGCACTTTTGGTGGAAAAGCAGACGCGTATATTTCTAAAGAATTATACGAAAAATATAAGTTGTTATATCCTTATCCCGAGAGAGGCGAAATTCTTATATCAGCGGCAGGAACAATAGGAAAAACTGTTGTTTTTGATGGTAAAGATGGATATTTTCAAGACTCAAACATTGTTTGGTTGAAAACTGATAATAGAATTGAAAAAAATTATCTTAACTGGTTTTACAGATCATTTCCGTGGGAAGCACTTGAAGGAACTACAATTCAAAGGCTTTACAATAGTATTATTTTAGGAACGCATATAGATTTACCGTCTATCCCAGAACAAAAAAAGATTGTAGAAACACTTTCTAGTTTTGATAAGTATATTGATAACCTTTCAGAACTTATTGAAAAGAAGAAGAATATCCGCGAAGGTGCCTTGGAAGATTTGATGACATGTAGGACAAGGGTTATGAACGCTAATTCTGAATGGTGTGAAGGAATTCTATCAGATGTGTGTAAAGTATACGATGGAACACATCAAACGCCAAAGTATACGATAAATGGAATTAAATTTGTAAGTGTAGAAAATATTTCTGATTTGTACGCTTCTGATAAATATATATCAGCTAAAGATTTTGAACGTGATTTTAAGATTTGGCCAGAATTAGGCGATGTATTAATGACAAGAATTGGTGATATAGGTACTGCTTGTGTTGTTGAATCTAACGAGTTAATGGCATTTTATGTTAGTTTAGCATTGTTTAAAAATATTAAAATTGACAGCCAGTTCTTAAGATATTTTATTGAGAGTTCATTGTTTCAGAATGAATTAGATGATAGAACATTGCATCATGCAACTCCAAAGAAAATAAATAAGGGTGAAATTGGTAAATGTAAAGTTAAATATCCAGCAGATGTAAAAGAACAAAAAGCAATAGCAGAAATATTAAAGTCGATGGACAAAGAGATTATTAACCTTGAGGAAGAAAGAGAAAAGATGATTCAGATAAGAGACGGAGCAATGGATGACTTGTTGACAGGTCGTGTTCGTCTGGAATTTTAGGAGGGTTATATGGAAACTGTAGATGCTGAGAAAAAATTACAAAATCGAGTTCTTAGTTGGCTTGTAAACGATTTAAAGTATATATATCTTGGAAATCTTGAAGATATTGATAATACATGTATTAAAGAGGATTTACTTAGAAAAAATCTTAGAAAAAGAGGTTATTCAAAGGAACAGATTGATAAGGCAATCAATGAACTAGTTCTTAAGACTAAAAACCAGGTTGATTCATTGTATTCCATCAATAAAGAAGTATACGCTCTCTTGCGTTATGGCAAACAAGGTGTAAGGGATTATAATGGAAACATGCCTACTGTTCACTATATTGATTGGATTAATATTGATAATAATGATTTCTATGTCGCTGAGGAAGTTAGTGTTCTTCGTGAGGATAATACTACTCGGAAAAGACCGGATATCGTTATCTATATCAACGGTATCGCACTTGGAGTGTTTGAACTAAAAAGTTCGTATGTTAGTTCTGGAAAAGGAATCAGACAACTTTTACAGAATCAGAAAAAAGAAAATATTCAAAACTTTTTTAGCACTGCACAGCTATTGTTTGCAGGGAATGAATCAGAAGGATTATTTTATGGAACAATCAGAACGCCGGAAAAATATTATCTAAAGTGGAAAGAAGATAAAAAAGCTAAAGATGATTTAAGTTTAGAGATTAAATCACTTCAAGTTAAAGATGTAAATCGTCTTCGTGATGGAGTAATATCTTTATGCCAAAAAGACAGATTTTTATCTATTATTCATGATTTTATTATCTTTGATGCTGGTGTAAAAAAGGTAACTAGACACAATCAGTATTTTGCTAATATTGCAGCAAGACAAAGAATCAAAGATAATGAAGGTGGAATTATTTGGAACACGCAAGGTTCTGGAAAATCTCTAATTATGGTTTGGCTTACAAAATGGATAATTGAAAATATTGACGATAGTCGTGTTGTAATTATTACAGACAGAGATGAGCTAGATGATCAAATTGAGAGTCTTTTTGTTGATGTAGAAGAAAATGTTACACGAGCAAAAAGTTGTGCGAATTTAAGAGATATTCTGGATAAGAATGAGGATAATATTATATGTTCTTTAATTCATAAATATGGCCATAATGCAGGTAAGCAAGCAGATATTGACCAGTATAGAAAAGAATTATTAAAGGATCTTCCTGCAGGTTTTAAAGCTAAAGGAAATATTATAGCTTTTATTGATGAGTGCCACCGCACTAACTCTGGAAAGCTGCACGAAGCTGTAAAGGTACTTATGCCAGATGCAGTGCTTATTGGTTTTACAGGAACACCTCTCCTTAAGAAGGATAAGCAGACAAGTCTTGAGATATTTGGAACTTATATTCATACGTATAAGTTTGATGAAGGTGTTGAAGATGGTGTTGTTCTTGACCTTCGATATGAAGCGAGAGATGTTGACCAGGATCTATCAAACAAAGAAAAACTTGATTTATGGTTTGAAAATAAAACTACGGGCCTTACTGAACGTGCAAAGATTCAATTAAAACAAAGTTGGACATCTATTAATAAACTTTATAGTGCAAAACAGAGATTAGAGAAAATTGCATCAGATATTGTTTTTGATATGAGTCTTAAGCCAAGACTAAAAGATGATAGAGGTACTGCTATGCTAGTTGCTAACAGTATCTATGAGGCATGTAGATATTGGGAAATCTTTATGAGTATGGGATTTACCAAATGTGCAATTGTAACATCATATGAGCCAACAACTCAAAGTGTACGAACTGCAACATCTGATTTATCTCAGGAAAGTGAAGAAGAATATAAAAAATCCATCTATGAGCGAATGCTCGGAGGTAAAAAGGTTGCTGAATTTGAAAAAGAAGCAAAACAAAAATTTAAAGAAGAACCTGCAAATATGAAACTACTTATTGTAGTAGATAAATTGCTAACTGGATTTGATGCACCAAGTGCAACGTATCTTTATATTGATAAATCAATGAGAGACCATGATTTGTTTCAAGCAATTTGTCGAGTGAATAGACCAGATGGCGAAGACAAGGACTATGGATATATTGTTGACTACATGGATTTATTCCGAAATGTTCAGCTCGCTGTTGCGGATTATACATCAGAGGCATTTGATCAGTTTGATAAAGAAGATGTAGATGGTCTTATCAAGAACAGATATGATGAGGCAAAATCTGAGTTAGAAGGCTCAATACAGTCGTTAGATGCCTTATTTGAGAATGTACCTGGTTCAAAGGCTGATACTGATTATATAGAATATTTTTGTGGTGAAGATAGCGAAGAAGATGAAAAGACAGCTAGAAGAGATGCTTTATATTCTCTTACTTCATCTTTGACTCGTTCTTTTGCTAATTGCTGCGATAAACTAGTATCTGATTATAGATATTCAGAAGAAGATGTTGAAACCTTGAGAAAAAACATCTCCGGTTACAATAAAATCAAAGAAATGATAAAACTTGCCAGTTGTGATTATATTGACTTGAAACCCTATGAAGCAGATATGCGCTATATCCTTGATACATATATTCGTGCAGAGGATTCAAGTGTTATTAGTGAGATGGGTAATATGTCTCTTGTGGAATTATTACTTAAAGGTAAAACAACAACCCCTGTTGATTTAGTAAAAGGTTTACCAGGAAATGATACAGCTAAAGCGGAGACAATTGAAAATAACTTACAGCATGAGATTGTTAAGAAGATGAGCTCAAATACAGTCTATTATGGTAAACTTTCTGAGATGTTACAAAAAATCATTACGCAGAGAAAAATTGAAGCATTGAGTTATGAGGAATACCTACGTCAAGTTGTAGAGATGGCAGAAGCAATTCTCCATCCGGAAGATAGTGGTAATTATCCTGATGGAGTTAAGGACAGTGCGGCTAGAAGAGCGTTATATGATCATTTTGATTCAAATGTAAATTTAACTCTTGATGTTGATGGTGCAATTCGAATGTCTATTGAACCAGCTTGGAAGAAGAATTTCCAAAAACAACAAAGAATTAGACTTGCTATTTATAAAAAATTATTGCTTCATAGTTATGCCGAGGACAAAGCTACTGAGGAAACAAATAATGTCTTCGAGATTGCGCAGAGGCAGGAAGAATATGATGCATAATACAGAATTAGAAATCAGTGGAATAACTATTGAGGTTTTAAGAAAAAATAAATTAAAGAATTTATATATTCAAGTTGTTCCGCCGAAAGGTGAAATTGTAGTAAAAAGTCCAACTAATATAAACGACGATGAAATACGACTTCATGTGTTAAAAAAATTACCGGAAATCACTAAAGTGAGAGATAGAATGTTATCTCAGTTAAGACAAACTAAAAGAGAATTTGTTTCCGGTGAATCTCATTACATTTGGGGGAAACCATATAGACTTCAAGTTATTAATGGTGGTAAAAAATCATCAATTATAAAAACTCCAAATAAATTAATCATGACTATACCAGAGGAAGCTACTCTAGAACATCGAGAACATATACTAATGGAATGGTATAGACAAGAATTGAAAAGAGTGCTTGAGCCTGTAGTGGCTAGATGTGAAAAAAGAATGGGAATAACTGCAGATGAATATAGAATAAAAAACATGCGTACTAAGTGGGGAACATGCAATATTGATAAGAGAAGAATTTGGATAAATTTACAGTTAGCAAAGAAACCCATCGAATGTTTGGAATATGTTGTAACTCATGAACTTGTACATCTGATTGAAAAAAATCACACTAATAGGTTTCATGCTCTCGTTTCCGAATATTATCCAACTTGGAAAGAAGCAAAACAAATATTGAATTCCATGCCATTAGATTATATGGAATCAGGAAGAGAGGAGTAGTATGCCTAAAAAGGTAAATGCAAGCGATGTGTTTGATGTTAATAAAAAGTCTGGAGCATTAATATTAGGTAAAAATCGTCTAGATGATTATGCAACTAAATTTTTAAATAAATACTGCAAGCAAGCACTTGCTGAACCAATGCCTTTACCCGTAGATGATATTATTGCAAATGCAAAGCTTACAGTAAAAGAAGTGTCTCTTTCTGCTAATTTGGATGTTTTTGGTTGCTGCCTATTATTAGATGGATATGTTGATGTTTACAATAAGAAAGAGAAAAAGTATATTTCTACCTTTTTTAAGAAAGGTACGATTTTGATTGATTCATCGTCAGGAGCATTATTTGGAGAAGGTTCAAAACGTAATACTTTAATTCATGAATTATTACATTGGGAGAAAGACAGAACGTATTTTGAAATTTTATCTCTTAAGAACGCACATGCGTCAGAAAGTTTATATCCTATTCTATGTAGACAATCAGAAAGTTTTTTCAAACCATCTGAAGGCAATAAAAGTAAAATAAATGAAGTTAAATGGTTAGAGTGGCAAGCACACAGACTTGCTCCCAGAGTACTAATGCCTAAAGCTATGTTTAAAAGACAAGTACTTTATTATATAAACGATAAGAGTGTGCATTCTTGTGATGAGTTAATCGAAAAACTGAGTGAGTTTTTTATCGTTTCAAGACAATCTGCGAAATATAGAATTATAGAGGTTGGCTTAAAGGATACTATTAAAAATTTTGATGATTTTGATGCTGTCTATTCGGAGATTTTTGCTAAAAAAGAATATGTGCCATTACTGCCATCGGAAGCATTTGAATTAATTCAATCAAATATTATATTCGAAGAATGGCTTAGTGGTGGTCAATATGTATTTGCTGATGGATATTTTGTCTTGGCAAATGAAAAATATGTTACGAACAAAGATGGAGTCCTTCATCTTACAGCAAATGCAAAAAAACACCTTGAGCATTGCGTTATCAATATACAAGAGAGAAAATACCTTGCTTATAAAAATGCCAGCAAAGACCTTAATAATTGTGCATTTATGTATAAGATTGAAGGTGTTGATGAGAGGTTATTGGTGTTTCATCCGGAATATCAGTCTCCTAAAAATTTAGATCCAGATGAAGTCTATGATTCATTCAAAGATTATCTATTTAACGGAAATAGACAGTCAGAAGAAATTGAATTAATTAAAATGCTAGGAGACCCAACAACTACATTGTGCCAGTGCCTATGGTTTCTTATGGAAAATCGCAATTGGATATATCCAGAAATTTTTAATGAAAAGACTCTCTTACATAAGAATTATCATAATAAAATAAAAAATGATAAATATAACAATATGAAGACGAATGTTTTAATGCCTATTTGTGTTGGTCTGAAGTTGGTTCTTAGAATTACAGAAAAAATATTTGATAAATCAGACAATAAATTGAATTATTATAAAGACCCTGATATGAGTTGTATACGCATTATGGAGTTTATGCCAGGACTTTCTATTCAGGATTTTAATTCAATTTTAGAAAGAAAAGGTATTAATCCGTTAGGAACAGTATCAAAAGATTGATAAATTATTAAAGTCAATAACTGCAGCAGTTGGCTTTTGAGGTGCCCCCCAAAAGTTAGACTTTTTAAGCGTAGCAGTTTTAATGGCTGCTACGCTATTTTTATGCAGCCAAGGCTGATAGCCTGTATTCCACAGGACTCATCCAGCCAAGTTTCTCCTTAATTCGTTTTTCATTGTAATATACTATGTATTTTTCAATCACTTCTTTTAATTCATCAAAGCTATAGTATGTATTTCCATAGTAGATTTCTTGTTTCAACAAACCAAAGAAATTTTCCATTACAGAATTATCGTAGCAGTTACCTTTGCGGGACATGCTTTGAAAAATCCTATTTTTCTTTAGTTCATGAGAGTATACCGACATCTGATATGCCCATCCCCTATCTGAGTGAAAAGTTCTTCTAAAAGGACAATCAGAGGTCATTTCGATTGCCTTCCTCTGAGCAGATAACACACTGGCTGCTGATGGGTGTTTGCTGATTCCGTAACTAATAATTTCGCCATTAAACATATCTAAGAATGGATCTAGATACAGTTTTTTGACAATCATTTTTCCTTTTTTATCAATTTCATAATACTTAAACTCTGTTGTATCAGTAGTTATTTTTTGATGAGGAACAGAAGTATGAAATCTACGATGAATTCTGTTAGGTGCAATTCGTCCAACTTTACCCTTATAAGAATTATAGCGTCGACTCTTACGAGTATAGGATGTGACCTGTAATCCAAGTTTCCGCATAATTCGTTGAACTTTCTTCTTATTGATAATCATTCCTTCTTTTCTAAGCAGAGCCAGAACACGACGGTAGCCAAAGTCTTTGTGTTCTTCATGTATGGCAAGAATTCGTTCCTCTAATTCTTTGTTTGGGTCAACTCTATCAAAGCGCTTTTGCCAATACATATATGTTGCTTTAGGAAAGCCAACTACAGCGAGAATATCTTTCAGTTTGAATTCTCCTCGGAGACTGTGGATGATTCTCGCTGTTTTTTCAGAAGAGCTTCCTCTTCTAAACGCAGCCTCCTCAGTTCTTTTAAATAAGCATTCTCTATTCTAAGTTTTAGTAATTCATCTTCTAATTCTTTAATATGTTCCGTACTGGTGTCTACTTGAATTTCCTCTGTCGATTGAATCACTGTTTTAATCTTATTTCTTGAATCCAATGTTTTCTTCCGACCTTTCTTTTTAGGTCTCAAAGCATCAGGTCCGGCAATTCTAAAGTCATTGACCCATTTCGTAATCATTGCATGATTACGAATACCTTGCGATATGGCCAAATCCTGATATGAGACTTCACTTGATAGATATAATTCTACTACATGAAGCTTAAATTCAAAAGAATAATTTTTCTTTCCTTTTGAACGCCTTAAACCATCATCTCCGAATTCTTTATAACTATTTATCCAGTTTCGAATCATTTTTCCTTGTGGAACTCCATACTTTTTCGCTAAAGAGCTAGAACCTCCTCCACCAGATAAATATTCAAGAATTATTTGTTTCTTAAATTCAAATGAATATTTTGCCATGAAAAAACCGACCTCCCAATCGTTAGATTTTTAGGTCTAACTTTTGGGGGTCGGTTCATTTTGACCCCGAAAGGGGTCTTTTTTTTATGCCATTTTTAATAAAAATACATAAATATGGGATTTATAAACCAACTGTTGCAGTTGATCATGGATTTTTGAAAAAAAGTACAATGTAATCAAGCTAAATCACGTGACTTAGCAAAATAAAATAACTCAAGCCTAATTACGTAATACGGCGCGAGGATACGAATATTGAGCCATTCACTAAATCGAGTGAAAGGTGAAATTTGATGTACCCTTATTTCGTCATGCGTAAAATGGCTAGGAGAGTCGGTACATCTTAGTATTGGCTCATTTTTTTGTCCTCGTTCGAGTTAACCAAATTAACAGAAAAGCGAGGACAAAATATGAAAATCTATAAGACAAGTTCAAAGAAAAGAGATACTTACACTTACACATTTACTGGAATTGATGGTAAAGAAGAAAAAATCGTTCTTCGTCCAGGTGAGAACGGAGTAACTGAGGCTGACATCAAAACACTTCATGCTTTAGATGACAGTGAGGTTTATTACAACAATAAAAACTCAAGACCGGAAAGAACACCGGAAGAAAAAGCAGAAATCAAAGAGTGGAGTAATAAGTTTATTGAAGAAGAAACTGCTAAATATGGAATTTCTCCAACAAAAGATGAAATTAAAAATGCAGTAAATGAGAGATTTCCTAAAAACTATAATCTTTCTCTTGAATATGATTTTGGTAGTGATGAATTAGATACTGATTTTGATAAGAGCCATCTTTTATACCAATTAGCGGTTAACCCAAATTGTGAGAATAGTGAAGATACAGAAAGAGTGCGTGAACTTATTGAAAAACTTACGGACAAGCAAAAGAAAGTAATTAAAAAGGTATTGTATGAAGAAATGAACTTCACTGAGATTTCAAAGGAAATGAAAATCAGCGTCAAGAATGTTTCAAAGCATTATAACAACGCATTAAATTATATCGAAAAAAACTTTTTTAAATAAATCCTCCTTAAGGGGTAAAAATCAAGATGTTTTCTTTGCCTGTTACTTGTAAGGGACAACACCTTACAGAAAGCGAGGTAAGGAAAATGGCAATGAAACACAAAATCACAATCAATGTTTCAGACCCCAACGGAAAGAAATCCAATGTCCTAAAAGCAGCAGATATGCGTTTACCATCTAGAATTGCACGATTCTTGTTTGGTGACTTTACACAAGTGTATTTGCTTGCTCCGGGACAGACGGTTGAGTCCGTTGATGTCAAAGAACTAAAGGAAGGAGGAAATGTCTGATGAGTAAATCAAGTGAGTTAGCATCACAGGTAAAACAGTTAAAACAATGTGGCAAAATGCTTATTGGTATTGCAGATAGTCTTTCACAGTTATTTTCTTCAGATGAAGAAAAACAACCACCAAATAAGGCTTTTACATTTGAAGAAGTGCGAGGAGTTCTTGCTACTAAATCAAGAGAAGGTCATACAGCTGAAATTAAAGCAATTCTTACCGAATTTGGTGTAGAAAAACTTTCAGATGTGGATCCATCAAAGTATGAAGAACTCTTGCAAAAAGTGGAGGTGATGTAAATGGCAGCACACGCATTATTGTCTGCATCATCTAGCCACCGCTGGATCAACTGTCCGCCATCAGCAAAACTTAATGCAGAGGCAGAAAAAGTAAATTGTGAAACGAATAGTGATTATGCAAAGCAAGGTACTGATGCACATACTCTTTGTGAGCATAAATTAAAGATTGCAATTGGTATGGAAAGCACAGATCCTACAGAGAACCTTAGTTTCTATGACGAAGAAATGGAACGATGTGCAGAAGAGTACAAAAACTTTTGCATATCTGTAAGTCAAGAAACTCAGAAAATTTGTAAAGACCCAGTAATTCTTATTGAAGAGAAACTTGATTTTTCAAACTATGTTCCTAATGGATTCGGTACTGGTGATTGCGTAATTATTGGAGATGGAACTCTTCATGTGATTGATTATAAGCATGGTCAAGGTGTAGAAGTATCAGCTGAACATAACCCTCAAATGATGTGCTATGCACTTGGAGCATTAAATCTGTTTGATGGAATTTACGATATTGATAATGTTTCAATGACTATCTTCCAACCAAGAAGAGAAAACATCAGCACATTCGTTATGAAAAAAGATGAACTCTACACTTGGGCAGATACAGTTCTAGTACCAAGAGCAAAATTAGCCTTTAATGGTGAAGGTGAATTTATGGCAGGAGATCATTGTAGATTTTGCAAGGTCAAAGCAACTTGTAGGAAACGCATGGAACAAAACATGAAACTTGCAAAGTATGATTTTGAGATGCCAGTAACATTAGAAGAGGCCGAGATTTCAATTGTTCTTTCAAAAGTAGATGAACTTGTATCATGGGCAGCAGATGTAAAAGAGTATGCACTTCAGCAAGCGATGAGTGGTGTTCACTATGACGGATTTAAAGTAGTTGAAGGTCGCAGTGTTCGCAAGTATACCGATGAAGAAAAAGTAGCAGAAACTGTAACGGGTATAGGAAAAGACCCATATGAGAAGAAGTTACTAGGAATAACAGCTATGACTACACTTCTTGGTAAGAAGAAATTTAATGAATTACTAGGTGATTTGGTTTATAAGCCAGAAGGCAAATCAACACTTGTTCCGGAAAGTGATAAACGTCCGGAAATCAAAACAGCAAAAGAAGATTTTAATGACTAATAGGAGGAAAAGAATATGTCAAAATTTAATAACCCAATGAAAGTAATTACAGGACCTAACACAAGATGGAGCTATGCAAATGTCTGGGAGCCAAAAAGTATCAATGGTGGTGCTCCAAAGTATAGTGTCAGCCTTATCATTCCAAAATCAGATAAGACAACAGTGGATAAAATCAATGCTGCAATTAAGGCAGCTTATGAAGAAGGTCAATCAAAACTTAAAGGCAATGGTAGAAGTGTTCCTGCACTTTCTGCAATCAAGACACCGCTTCGTGACGGAGACCTTGAAAGACCAGACGATGAAGCATATGCAAATAGCTATTTCATCAATGCTAACTCTCCATCAGCACCTGGAATTGTAGATGCTGATAGAAATACAATCATTGACCGCAGTGAAGTCTATAGCGGTGTTTATGGACGTGCATCAATCAGCCTTTATGCATTCAATTCAAATGGAAATAAAGGAATTGCTTGTGGCCTTAATAACTTACAAAAGATTAGAGATGGAGAACCACTTGGTGGTAAATCACGTGCTGAGGATGATTTTGCGACAGACGTAGATGATGATTTCTTATCTTAAGAAAGGGTTTAGGTGAAAAATATGGAATTTTTAGAGACAATCATTTTATTTGTATGTATTTTAGCTTGGACAAGTTTAAGTATTACTTTGTTAATAGATAGCATTCAAAGTTTTATCTTTGATAGAAGACGAGAAAAAAGAGAACTTGAGTATCATGAAGAACGTATGAAAAGTTTGAAATAATGTAGGTTTGGCGGTAGGAGAAATCTTACCGTCTTACTTTTTAGGAAGGTGGCAAGAAATGAAAAATATCAGTATTGATATTGAAACATACTCAGATGTTGATTTGCAGAAATGTGGTGTCTATAAGTATGTGGAGTCAGAGAACTTTGAAATTTTATTATTTGCATATTCGGTTGATGGCAGTGAAGTAATAGTGGTTGATTTAGCTCAAGGAGAAGAAATACCTATAGAGATTATTAAAGCATTAACTGATGAAGATATTACAAAATGGGCTTTTAATGCCAATTTTGAAAGAGTTTGTTTATCTGTATATTTACGAAGATTTTATGAGAATGAATTTACATCATACAGTATTTTAGAAGATACAGTTGGTGATTATCTTAGTCCTGTATCTTGGAAATGTTCTATGATTTGGTCTGCATATATGGGACTTCCTTTATCACTTGCAGGAGCAGGTGCGGTATTAGGATTATCAGAACAAAAGATGACTGAGGGAAAGGAACTCATCCGATATTTCTGTGTTCCTTGTAAAGCTACGAAAGTAAATGGTGGTAGAACTAGAAATCTACCAATTCACGATAAAGCAAAGTGGGAGTTATTTAAGAAATATAACAAAAGAGATGTTGAGGTAGAAATGGCTATACAAGAAAAACTTTCTAAGTTCCCAGTACCGGATTTCATTTGGGAAGAATATCATCTTGATCAGGAAATCAATGATAGAGGAATTGCTCTTGATTTAAATGTTGTGAAAAATGCTATTTCTTTTGATGAAAAGTCTAAAGCAGTATTGTCACAAAAAATGCAGAAACTAACTGGTCTTGAAAATCCTAACTCAGTTATGCAAATGAAAGATTGGCTTTCTAACAATGGATTAGAGATGGATAGTCTTGGTAAAAAGGAAGTTGCAGCAGTATTAAAGACAGTGAAAGAACCACTTAAAACAGTGCTTGAATTAAGACAGCAGCTTTCCAAATCCTCGGTTAAGAAATATCAAGCTATGCAAAATGTAGTATGTAGAGATGGAAGAGCAAGAGGAATGTTCATGTTTTATGGAGCCAATCGAAGTGGAAGATGGGCTGGTAGACTTATTCAATTACAGAATCTTCCTCAAAATCATATGTCAGATTTAGCAGAAGCACGAGGACTAGTAAAGGCTGGAGATTATGAGGCTATGAATATGCTTTACGATGATATTCCTGATACTTTATCTCAGCTTATTCGCACCGCCTTCGTACCAAGAAAAGGTATGAAATTTATTGTATCTGATTTTTCTGCAATTGAAGCTAGAGTGTTATCTCATCTTGCAGGAGAAAAATGGCGAGCAGAGGTCTTTACAAATGGTGGTGACATCTACTGCGCATCGGCAAGTCAGATGTTTGGTGTTCTGGTAGAAAAACATGGACAAAACGCTCATTTAAGACAAAAAGGTAAAATCGCAGAATTAGCACTTGGCTATGGTGGTTCTGTTGGTGCTTTAAAAGCAATGGGAGCTCTTGATATGGGACTTAATGAAGAAGAATTACAACCACTTGTGAATATGTGGCGAGAGGCAAATCCTAATATTGTTAAATTTTGGTGGGATGTTGATCGTGCTGTAAAGAAAGCAGTTATTGAAAGAACTCCATCAAAAATTGGGAATATAAGTTTTTTCTATAAAAGTGGAATGCTTTTTATTGAACTTCCAAGTGGCAGAAGACTTTCCTATGTAAAACCTAAGATGGGAGTAAATCAGTTCGGGAGTGAATCGGTAACCTATGAAGGTGTAGGAGCAACTAAGAAATGGGAACGAATCGAAAACTATGGACCGAAGTTTGTAGAAAATATAGTACAAGCAATTAGCAGAGATATTTTAATGTATGCCATCAGAACGTTATCTCATTGTTTTATCGTAGGTCATGTCCATGATGAATTGATTATTGAATGTAGTAAGAATGTCTCGCTTGATGCTATTTGTAAGCAAATGGGTAGAACTCCACCTTGGATTTCCGGTATTTTACTTCGTGCGGATGGATATGAAACAGAATTTTATAAAAAAGATTAAATAAATGATTGGCAGGGGTAAAATCCTGCCATTTTTCTTTGCCTGTTATTTAGAGGAATAGTCCTCAAAAAAATAACAGGAGGTAATTCTAATGAACGAATTGCGAAAATTTACAAAAGCGGAGTTTGGTTCTATCCGCGCACTAACGATAAATGGAGAGCCATATTTTGTAGGAAAGGACGTAGCAGAGATTCTTGGTTACAGCAATACTAAAGATGCAATTGCGACTCATGTAGATGAGGAAGACAGAACTGTAATCCAAAGGTCGGAAAATGCGACCTTAGAAATTCCAAATAGAGGATTGACGGTTATAAACGAAAGTGGTCTTTACAGTTTAATTCTTTCAAGCAAAATGCCAAATGCTAAGAAGTTTAAGAGATGGGTAACATCGGAAGTATTACCTAGCATTCGTAAATACGGAGCTTATGCAGTAGACGAATTACTTAATAATCCCGATATGCTTATTGCTGCTCTTACTCAGTTAAAAGAAGAAAGAGAAAAGGCGAGATTACTTAGGGAAACAATTGCTATTCAAAATCAGCAAATTGTAGAAATGAAACCGAAGGCAAGTTACTACGACGTAGTTTTGAACTGTAAGGATTTAGTTGCTATTTCTGTAATTGCTAAAGACTATGGTTGGACTGCCAATTATATGAATCAATATCTTCATGAAAAAGGGAT
The DNA here is from genome assembly GCA_018365815.1 of Erysipelotrichaceae bacterium. Lineage (GTDB taxonomy): Bacteria > Bacillota_I > Bacilli_A > Erysipelotrichales > Coprobacillaceae > Beduini. Next base: position 63,970 of record JAGZJH010000005.1, on the reverse strand, counting down.
TCAGTTTAAACAAGGTAAGAAGATTTGGCTTTTGTACAAAGAGTATGCAGAAATGGGACTTACATCAACGAAAACACATACCTATGGAGGTTCAGACGGAAGCACTCATTCCAAACCACATACCTATTGGACACAAAAAGGACGTTTGTTTATCTACGACTTGCTTAAAAAAGATGGCATCTTACCGATGATAGAAAAAGAGGTGCAGGAGAATGACTAATAAGGAATATAGACCGCTTGTTTACATCTGTAGTAAGTATCGTGGGGATATAAAAACAAATGTAGAAAATGCTCGTAAGTACTGTCGATTTGCAATTGATTATATGACAATTCCTATTGCTCCCCACCTTTTATACCCACAGTTTATGAATGACAATGATCCGAATGAAAGATACTTAGCTGTCCATACGATTAACTATGTACTTTTAGGTAAATGCAGAGAACTATGGGTATTTGGCAAAGAATTCTCTGATGGAATGCAAAGAGAAATTGATATTGCTAAAAGAAGAAAAATGAGAATCAGATATTTTTCTGAAGAAATGGAGGAGCAAGCATAATGAAATTTACTATTTATACTGCGAATTGTGTCGGTAATCCAGCGAATTCTCTTTATCCAAATAAATCTGAAATCAGTAATAAGGACGATATGCTTGCTGCCATTGCTAGAGATCATGTATGTGGTGAGTTTAAGAATTGTCATCGAAGTGTTGATGATTTCATTTCCTCTGATGTAGAGGTCATGGACTGTGACAACGACCATAGTGATGATTCTAAAGATTGGATTTATCCAAAGATGTATGAAGATTTATTTCCTGATGTCAGTTATATCGTAGTACCGAGTAGGAGCGATGGTAAGGATAAAGGTAATAAATCAGCAAGACCAAGACATCATATCTACTTTCCACATGAGCCAATTACTGTAGCTGAAGAATGTGCAGGTATCAAAGAGAGATTACAGGAAGTTCTGACTTTCTTTGATGATAATGCACTTGATGCCGCAAGGTTTATTTTTGGTCATACACCAACAGATATCATTTGGCATGAAGGAACTAGGTCGATTGTGGATTTTTTAGATGAGTTGGATTTTGAAGAGTTTGATAATGCTACTCAAAGTATCGGTGAGGGTTCTCGTAACAGTACAATGAGCCATATTGCCGGACGCTTGATTAAGAGATATGGGAATACAGATAAAGCACATGAAATCTATCTTGAAAAAGCTAAACTATGTAATCCACCATTAGAAGATAATGAACTCTCTTTGATTTGGAGCAGTGCCATTAAATTTGGTAAAAAGGTGCAAGCACAAGAAGGATATATTGCTCCAGAAGATTTTGAAAAAGGATACAGCTTAAAACCAGATGATTATTCAGATATTGGACAAGCTAAGGTGCTTGCTCGTGAATATAAAGGCGAACTTGCTTATACAGACTCGACCGATTATTTAAGATATGACGGTACGCATTGGTCAGAATCAAAGCAACTTGCTGTTGGTGCTTGTGAAGAGTTTTTAGATAAACAACTAAATGAGTCATTGGCAGCAGTAGAAAAAGCTAAGAAATCACTTCTTGATGCCGGAATAGATAAAGAAATCATTATGGCAGGAGGAAAAACTCTTGAAAAAGCAATTGATGAAAACAGTGAAAGAGCGTTCAAGGAATTTATGATGGCATCAAAATATAACGCATTCGTTATGAAAAGAAGAGATATGAAATACGTAACTTCCGCATTGCAAGCTGCTAAGCCAATGCTACTTAAGGAAATTACAGATTTTGATGTTCAGGAGTTTCTGTTAAATACTCCTGGTGGTACTTATGATTTAAGAGATGGAAGTAGTAAAGATCATCAAGCGGAGGACTTCATCACAAAGGTGACAGCAATTTCTCCAAATGATGTGGGCATGAATTTATGGCTTGATGCTTTAGAAAATTTCTTCTGTAAAGATAAGGAACTTATTGATTATGTACAACAAATCGTAGGTCTCTCTGCTATCGGAAAGGTTTATGTTGAGGCACTTGTAATTGCTTATGGTGAAGGCAGTAATGGTAAAAGTACGTTTTGGAATACCATAGCACGAGTGCTTGGAACTTATAGTGGTGCTATTTCTGCAGATGCATTGACTGTTGGTTGTAAACGAAATGTCAGACCGGAAATGGCAGAACTTAAAGGTAAACGATTAGTTGTAGCAGCAGAACTAGAAGAAGGAATGCGTCTAAATACATCAATCGTTAAGCAGCTTTGTTCTACGGATGAGGTTTCAGCAGAAAAGAAATATAAGGATCCATTTAAATATGTGCCAACTCACACGCTAGTTTTATATACAAATCATCTTCCAAAGGTAGGAGCAAATGATGATGGCACTTGGCGTAGACTTATTGTTATTCCTTTTAATGCAAAGATTACCGGTAGTGGCGATAAGAAAAATTATGCTGATTATCTTTATGAAAACGCAGGCGGTGCTGTTCTTTCATGGATTATTGATGGAGCACAAAAGGCTATCAAAAATAACTTTAAGATTAAAAATCCTAAGGTTGTTGAAGATGCCATCAATAAATATCGTGAAAACAATGACTGGCTTTCTAGTTTTATTGAGGAGTGCTGCGAAGTAGATGATTCCTATCAACAAAAGTCGGGAGAATTTTATCAGGAGTATCGTTCTTATTGTGCAAGAACCGGAGAGTATACAAGAAGTACTACCGATTTTTATACAGGAATAGAAAATGCAGGGTTTAAAAGAAAGAAAACGAAGGGATGCAATTTTGTGCTTGGAATTCGTTTGAAATCGGACTTTCTAGATTAGAAGGTGGAGGTCGTGGAGGTCTATTATATAAAACCCCTTTAGGGCAGAATTTTTAGTAAAAAATCACTCTATATAAAGTTTTAGAAACGACTTCATCGACCTCCACCATTATAGATTTTGGAGGTATTTATGCGAGAAAAAGAAATAGAACAAAAACTTGTAGATACTGTAAAAAAGCATGGTGGCATTTGTCCTAAATTCGTATCTCCTGGTTTTTCAGGAATGCCGGATAGAATAGTTCTTCTACCAAAAGGCAAGTTTGCTTTTGTGGAACTGAAAGCACCAAATAAAAAACCGAGGCCTTTGCAAGTGGTTAGGCATAAATTATTGATGGGGCTTGGCTTTCGAATTTATGTCATTGATGGGATGGAGCAAATTGGAGGTGTTATCGATGAAATACGAGCCACATAGCTATCAAAAATATGCGACTGACTTTATCGAAAGAAATTCAATAGCAGCATTACTACTTGATATGGGACTTGGAAAAACAAGCATTACTTTGACAGCTATCAATAATCTCTTATTTGATTATTTTGATGCACATCGAGTTTTGGTGATAGCACCTCTTCGAGTGGCTAAGAACACATGGCCAGAAGAAATTGAAAAATGGAGCCATCTTTCTAATATTAAATATTCAGTGGTTGTAGGTACAGAAAAAGAAAGAATATCCGCATTAAAAGAAAACGCAGATATCTATATTATCAATCGAGAGAATATTCCTTGGCTTGTAGAGAAAAGTAAACTTCCATTTGACTTTGATATGGTTGTTATCGATGAACTTTCTTCTTTTAAGAATTATAGTTCTAAACGATTTAAGTCATTGATGAAGGTTAGACCTAAGATAAGAAGAATAATTGGACTTACAGGAACACCATCAAGTAACGGACTTATGGATCTGTTTGCAGAATTCAAAATCTTAGATATGGGAGTAAGACTTGGAAGATTTGTTGGACAGTATAGAAATGCATATTTTACACCCGATAAAATGAATGGTCCTATTGTTTATAGCTATAAGCCTCTTCCTTCTGCAGAAAAGATAATTTATGAAAAAATATCTGACATAACAATTTCAATGAAAGCTACTGACCATTTAAAAATGCCAGAATTAATTGAATGTGAAACAGTGGTACAAATCTCAGAAAAGGAAAAGAAAAGTTATACAACCTTGAAAAAAGAACTTGTACTTTCTATTCCGGATGGAGAGATTACAGCAGCCAATGCAGCATCGCTTTCTAATAAATTATCGCAAATGGCGAATGGTGCAATCTATCTTGAGGATAAAGAATTTGTAACAATTCATGATAGAAAGTTAGATGCACTTGAGGACTTGATTGAGAGTGCAAATGGAAAACCTCTACTTGTAGCTTATTGGTTTAAACATGATCTAGAACGCATAAAAGAAAGATTTGAAGTTCGTGAAATCAAAACCTCTAACGACATCAAGGATTGGAACGATGGAAAAATCCCTGTAGCAGTTATTCATCCGGCAAGTGCAGGTCATGGCTTAAATCTTCAAAGCGGAGGTTCTACACTTGTTTGGTTTGGTCTTACTTGGAGCTTAGAACTTTATCAGCAAACCAATGCAAGGTTATATCGACAAGGTCAAAATGACACAGTTGTTATTCATCACATTGTTACCAAAGATACGATTGACGAAGATATCATGAAAGCATTAAAACGAAAAGATAAAACTCAAAGCAGTTTAATCGATGCTGTAAAAGCAAAATTGTAAATCAAAGACAAAAATTGACAATCCGAGGGAAAGAAAAATCGGAGGTGTCAGATATGACAGCAAAAGAATTTTTAAATCAACCGTTTGAACTACAAAGGCTAATTAAAATAAAAGAGAAGAGAATACAGTGTTATCGAGAACTTGCAAGTTGTCCGGCATCACCAAGTTTTGAACCACATTACGCAGCTACAAGAAATACTAAAGCACCTTTTGAAAGGTATCTTGAGAAAATAAATGTTCTAGAAGAAGAACTCATAAATGATTATGCAAAGCTAGAGTATTTAAAACATGAAGTAGATGTGGCAATTGATGGTATGGAAGATCCAATAGAAGAATTGGTACTTAGGTATAGATATTCTAAGCTTATGAAGATTGAGGACATTGCAAGAGAAATGAACTATTCGCATAGATGGATAAAGCGTGTTCATGCTAGAGCTTTAGAGCATTTTGAAAGAAGCCACCCTAGTTCACCCTCAGGCCACTGTTAGTTCCTAAGCGAAAGTAGTAAAATGGTATTGTAGAAAAATATATAAAAAAGCAAAGAGCCTTTGTTGGAGCAATCCTTCAAGGGCTTTTCTTATTGTCTAGTTGTTTTAGCCCAATACAACAACACAATAAAAACAATTAAAAAAGGAGGTGCGAACTTGCCAAGAAAACCGAAGAAACCCTGTGGCTATCCCGGTTGTCCTAATTTAACCGAAGGAAGATACTGCGAGGAACACGAAAAGGAAATGAATAAAGCTTACGAGAAGTATGGCAGGGATAAAGCTGTACGCCGTAGGTATGGACGAGCATGGAAACGAATCCGTGATAAGTATGTTAAAGAGCATCCGTTTTGTGAATTGTGTTTTGAAAAAGGAATCATTGTTCCGGTAGATGAGGTTCATCATAAGTTACCGCTTGCTGAAGGTGGAACGCATGATAGAAGTAATCTCATATCACTTTGTAAATCATGTCATGCAAAAATTCATGGAGAGCGTGGAGATTATCAAAATGGCAAAAAACATAGAATTTATGAATATGAAGACAAAGCCTAGGGGCGGTCAAAATCTATACAAATGAGATTACCGTGGAACGGCGTGGGGTCTTCTGTGTAAAAAAAGCGTATTCAAAAGGGTAATTAAAGGAGGATGACGAGACGTGCCTACAAAATCAAATAATATAGGCGGCCGTGGTGGTGCAAGACCGGGTGCAGGTCGTAAAAAATCAGCTGTAAAAGATAAAGCAAACAGTGGAAATCCCGGTGGTAGAAAATTAGAAATTTTAGATATACCGGATGTTGAAGGTGTGGAGATGCCAAAGCCGCATGATTTCTTGTCTGCAAAACAAAGAGACGGAGAAGAACTTCAAGCATCAGATATTTATGAAGAAACATGGAGATGGCTTAAAAAGATAGGATGTGCATCAAAAGTATCTCCTCAGTTATTAGAGAGATATGCGATGTGTTCTGCTCGTTGGATTCAGTGCGAAGAGATGACTAATAAACTAGGTTTTCTTTCCAAGCATCCAACAACAGGCAAACCTATACCATCTCCATTTATTAACATTGGTATTAATTATATGAACCAAGCTGTAAGGCTGTGGAATGAAATATTTCAGATTGTAAAAGAAAACTGCAGCACAGATTATGATGATGCTGCACCACAAAATGATTTGATGGAACGCTTATTAAGAGCAAGGGAAGGAAGATAGATATGATTGAAAAAGTAAATCCAAAACATCCGGATAAAATCGCAGATAGAATTGCCGGAGCGATTGTAGATTTAGCATATGGAAAAGAAGAAAATCCAAAGATTGCTGTAGAAGTCTTAATCGGACATGGTGTGTGCCATGCGATTATTGAAACATCAGCTACTCTTGATGAAAAAGATATTGAAGGTGCAATTACTCGTATTGCAGGGAATGTTACTCCCGATATAGTGATTGTTCCTCAAGATACACATCTTGCTAAGAACCAAGAAGAAAAGATCAAATGTGGGGATAACGGAATCTTCAAAGGAGTACCTTTAACATCTGAACAAAAAATGTTGTCCGTTATCACAAATGAAATCTATGAGGCTTACCCATATGATGGAAAGTACATTCTTGATGAGAGCAGACTTATCATTTGCCAAAGTAATGCAAAAACTACAGATTTAAAATCTACATATCCTAGTGCTGAAATTAATCCTATAGGTGATTGGACCGGTGGCACGGATGTTGATACAGGTGCAACTAATAGAAAACTTGGTTCTGATATGGGTGATTCAGTTACAGGTGGAGGTCTTCATGGTAAAGATTTATCAAAAGCAGATGTATCTGTAAATATCTACGCATTCTTAAAGGCACAAGAAACAGGAAAAACAGTAAATCTTGTTTGTGCAATTGGTGATGATACGATTGATGGAAAACCATACAGTGAAATTGTTGAAATCGCAAGAGAGTATATTCACTCTGTCGGTGGTTTTGAGAAATTTGCAGAATGGGGTCTTTTTTAGGAGGTAGCTATGGGTAAAACAACAACAGAGATGAAACTTGTAGAAGTTTCAAAGCTTATTCCTTATGTCAATAATGCAAGAACCCACTCTGCAGAACAAGTAATGAAACTTCGTTCTTCCCTTCGTGAGTTTGGTTTTATCAATCCGGTCATTATCGATAGAGAATTAAATGTAATCGCAGGTCATGGAAGAATTCTTGCTGCGAAAGAAGAAGGAATCAAAGAAGTCCCATGTGTGTTCGTTGATTATTTAACTGAGGCACAAAAGAAAGCATACATCTTAGCTGATAACCGAATGGCTATGGATGCAGGTTGGGATGAAGAATTACTTCGTATTGAGATTGAATCTTTACAAGGGGAAGATTTTAATATTGCATTAACCGGATTTGATGAAAATGACCTAGCTGAGTTATTTGGAAAAGATGATACTTCTGATGTGGAAGATGATGATTATGATTTATCCGAGGCGCTAGAGAAAGCAGCGTTTGTCAAACGAGGAGATATTTGGAGCGTTGGCAGACACCGACTTATGTGTGGTGATGCTACAAGCGAAGAAGATGTATCTACTCTAATGGATGGAAAGAAAGCAAACCTAGTTTTAACCGATCCACCATACAATGTATCATTTGAAAGTTCTGATGGTCTTTCAATTAAAAATGACAAGATGAAAAGTGATAAGTTTTATGAATTTTTGCTTTCTGCATTTAAAAATATGGCAGACCATTTGGAAAAAGGTGGTGCTGCATATGTGTTCCATGCAGATACTGAAGGACTTAATTTTAGAAAAGCATTCATTGATGCCGGATTTCATTTGTCCGGATGTTGTATTTGGGTAAAGAACTCACTTGTTTTAGGGCGTTCTGATTATCAGTGGCAGCACGAACCAGTGCTTTATGGCTTTCTTCAAAATGGAAAACACTACTGGAGCAAGAATGCAGGAAGAAGTCAAACTACAATATGGAATTTTGATAAGCCAAAGAAAAATCAAAATCATCCAACTTCTAAGCCATTAGATTTGCTTGCTTACCCCATTGGAAATTCAAGTCAGGAAAATGCAATTGTCATTGATACATTCGGTGGCAGTGGTTCTACTTTGATGACCTGTGAAAAGACAAATCGTATCTGTTATACGATGGAACTTGATGAGAAATATGCATCGGTCATCCTTAGAAGATTTGTGGAAGATACAGGTAATAGTGGTGATGTCTTTGTTATTAGAAATGGCGAGAAGATTCCATACTCTGCTTTAGTAAAAGAAGTTGAGGATGGTGATGAGAAAAATGAATAAATTAACACTAGGAAGTTTATTTGATGGTTCAGGTGGATTTCCACTCGGAGGCTTGATTTCCGGAATTACCCCATTGTGGGCATCGGAAATTGAGCCTTTTCCTATTCGAGTAACAACAAAAAGGATGCCGTTTGTAAAACACTATGGTGACATTTCTAAAATGAATGGTGGAGAAATAGAACCGGTTGATATTATCACCTTTGGTAGTCCTTGCCAGGATATGAGTATTGCAGGAAAAAGAGATGGCCTAAGTGGTTCTCGCTCTAGTCTATTCTATGAGGCAATACGAATCATTAAAGAAATGAGGTGTAAAACGAATGGAAAGAAACCAAGATTTATCGTTTGGGAAAACGTGCCAGGAGCATTTAGTTCCAACAAAGGAGATGACTTCAAAGCAGTCATCGAAGAAATCTGCAAAATCAAAGATGAATCATTGTCAGTGCCTAAACCTACAAAGTGGATGGGTGCAGGAAAAATCATGGGAGATGATTTCTCAGTCGCTTGGCGAGTGTTTGATGCTCAATTTTGGGGAGTACCCCAAAGAAGAAGACGTATCTACCTTGTCGCAGATTTTGGAGGTTTCAGTGCAGGAAAAATACTATTTGAGTCAGAAGGCTTGTCTGGGTATTCTAAAAAGAGCATCTCTTCGTGGAAAGACACTACCTGTGGTACTAGAACAAGCATTGAAGATGCAAGCAATAGCGTAGTGTTTGAAAATCATGGCCAAGATACTAGGTTCAAAGAATTAGAAGAAATAGCACCAACTGTACTTTCAACTTATGGTACAGGCGGAAATAATCAGCCTTTCGTTGTTTCGAATGTGAAAAGCTTTGATGTGAGATTAACTTCGGAAGGTACAAAGAATGCTCGTGCCAATGTTTATGAAACGGATGTTTCTAGAACTCTTGATACAGGAGGAACTACTCCTGATAGGAATCAAGGTGGTGTTGCAGTCGTTTCATATGGAATTGGAAGACCTGCTATGAATCAAGGATACAATGCAAAGTTCAGTTTTCAAGTTGAAGAGGAAGTTGAACCTACCATTGTTGCAGCCGGAGCTAGTGGTGTTGCTCATCCGGTTTATAGTTCAAGCAAGGCATCTTTTTTTACATTGGCTGAAGAAGAAAAAGCGAACACTCTAGTTGCTACAGACTATAAAGACCCTCCGATTGTAAACGAACCTCAATATATCGTAAGAAGACTTACTCCTACAGAATGTGCAAGGCTTCAAGGTTTCCCAGACTTTTGGTGCAAGAATCTTGAAACTGAAAACCCAACTGATGAAGACATTAGTTTTTGGAGAGATGTTTTTGAAACGCATCGATTAGCAATTGGTAAAAGTACAAAACCTAAATCAGATAATCAAATAATAAAATGGCTAAAAAATCCTCACAGTGATTCTGCAGAATATAAGATGTGGGGAAATGGTGTAGCTCTTCCAAATGTAGTATTCGTTCTATCCGGAATCGTATGGGCTACACAATTAGAAGAGTGATTTTTCCTTTATTATTTGTACACATTATTATGTGAATCAACTTGCTATTTACTCCCTTTAGAGTGATATATGTAGTACCAAGAAAAGGAGGTGTCATAAAGATGGCTGCAAAGAAAGGTTTAGATGCAATTTCAAAAAGAACCTTAGAACTTTGGTACAAAGTAAATGAAAAGTATGGTGAGCACGTTTATACCCTTGGCGTAAATGGGAATGACAAAGTTGTTCTTTCAAAGGGATATGGCAAAACCATCGCACTTGGTACTACTGAGGTAAACAAAGTACTGAAAGAATTATTAAAAACAAAGGGAGGTCAAAATCATGATTGTTAATTATCACGCAGAAGATCGTAAAGCATTAGTTAAAGCAATCTCAGACATTACAGGTGCTAAAGCAGTATATAAATATATGCCGACTTGTGCATACGAGATTGATTATTTCACGGTCACAAAAGAAGGTAACCTAGAATTTGATGACAGAGCTGATAGTGAAGAAGTTGAAAACTTGCTAGAGGAACTTGCACAAAAAGGCTTTATTTCAGAGTCCAATGAAGAAACTGATGAAACAGAAAAAGGCCCACATAGCGAAAATGTGGAGCTTACGGTTGCAGTTCCTAAGCATGAAGTGAATATCGATAAGTTGGATGCATTACTTGATGCGAAAGGATATTTAATTCAGAAGGCATTAGGACTTAAACATCTAGAATATGAGATAGGTGCTTATGAAGTGAGATTCCCTTGGTTTGAAGAAATCAATCCGGATGAGGCAATCTCCTACACCAAATTAATCGAGGCATTATGTAAAATGACAATGAAACAAAAACGAATCAATGCCACAGAAAAAGCAGTCACAAATGAAAAGTATGCATTTAGATGTTTCCTTTTGCGATTAGGATTCATTGGAGATGAATATAAAGCAGACAGAAAAGTTTTACTTAAAAACTTAAGTGGTTCTTCAGCATTTAAAGATGCTGCAAAAAAGGAGGTCAAAACAGATGAGATTTCCAAGTAAAGAAATTGTTGAGAGGGTAAGAAAACAGTATCCAACAGGAACAAGAGTTGAACTTACCAAGATGGATGACATCCAAGCACCACCGATTGGAACAAAAGGTACAGTTATTGGCGTTGATGATATGGCAAGCATTATGGTTGCCTGGGATAACGGATGTGGTTTGAATGTTGTTTATGGTGAAGACTCCTGTAGAAAGATTGAGGGTTAGAACTATGGATCAAAAGATAAAGGAGCAGATACTTCACATAAGAGATACGGGTCTTACAAATATGTTTGATATTTACATGGTTCAAAGACTGGCGTATGAAAATGACTTCTATGAATTAGTAAACTTCATCGAGGAAAATAAAGAAGAATATGTGCATTTTATCCTTTATGGAGATGACTAAAAGTTATCAAAAAAAACACACTTTTTCTCGATATATGACTTGCTATTATGTGCTTTTAGAGTGATATATAGTGTAACAAAAGAAAGGCACAGGTGAACGAAATGAAGAAAATTAGAAGATTTGAAGAAGTAATGTCAAATCCTGAAAACAAAGGAAAAACATTTGATGAGCTTGGAATCAACCACACAACATTCAGAGCTTACAGAGATTGCATGGAAGTTGGAAACGAACTTATCGATTTCAACGATGTGATTTGGGAAAGAGATATTCCGGCAATTGCAGAAACCTTAAGAGTAGAAGAAATTAAGGAATTTACAATCAGCTCAACATTTTCAGGATTAATTGAAACCTTAGCAGAATTCGAAAAGTACGGTATTAAAATGAACGGACTTACAGAAGTTAATGCAAGATACACAGATTGGAGTACCGGAGAATACAAGAAGATTCCGGCAATCAAAATGATGATAAAGGAGGCATAAACAATGTGGAGCGAAGGAACAATCGGAATTCCAACTGAAAATGGAAAATACAAAAGCGTTAGATATTGGGTGAAACATTATGAAGAACCTAGCGAAGATTATGGAATTGAAGGTGGCAAGATTTCAAAGTTAACTCTTAGAATGGATGGAGAAGAAATCTTAAACTACGATAGAGGTTGGGATATAGAACCAACTTGCAAAGAAGCAGAATACGCACTTGCAATTTTAATGAAGGAATACAACTAAAAACGAAAGCAATTAAAGATTGCCGAGTATGGAGCCAAAAGGCTCTGTATCTCGTATATGAAAATGATGGTCACTTGTAGGTGGCTTTTTATTTTGCCTTGGAGGTGATTATTATTCGAAAACTAAAGAAATATGTACCGACAAAGTTTATGGCAGATACTTCTTACTACAGTAAAGACATGGCCGATTTTGCCGTCAGTTTTATTGAGCAGCTTTGTCATACAAAAGGAACATGGGCGGGAAAGAAATTTGAACTTATAGATTGGCAAGAACAAATTATAAGGGATCTATTCGGTGTCCTAAAACCAAATGGATATAGGCAGTTCAATACTGCATATATTGAGATTCCAAAGAAACAAGGGAAATCGGAGCTTGCAGCTGCCGTAGCACTTCTTCTTTTATGTGGTGATGGAGAAGAACGAGCAGAAGTATACGGATGTGCAGCAGACAGAAACCAAGCAAAAATAGTATTTGATGTGGCGGTTGATATGGTTAAATTTTCTCCGGCTTTAATGAAACGAGTCAAGATACTTGAATCACAAAAGAAAATCATCTATAAGCCAACCAACAGTTCTTATCAAGTATTATCAGCAGATGTAGCAAATAAGCATGGTTTTAATACTCATGGGGTTATCTTTGATGAACTTCATACTCAACCAAATCGAAAACTTTATGATGTAATGACTCAAGGAAGTGGTGACGCAAGAATGCAACCACTTTATTTTCTTATTACAACAGCCGGAAATGATACCAATTCTATCTGTTATGAGATACATCAAAAAGCACTCGATATTGCGGCAGGAAGAAAAGTAGACCCTACATTTTATTCAGTAATTTATGGCGCTGATGAAAGTGAGGATTGGACAGATCCAAAAGTGTGGAAGAAAGCAAATCCGTCACTTGGTATTACAGTAGCAATGGAAAAAGTAAAAGCTGCTTGTGATAGTGCCAAACAGAATCCAGGAGAAGAAAACTCCTTCAGACAGTTAAGGCTGAATCAATGGGTAAAACAATCTATTCGTTGGATGCCTATGGAAAAATGGGATATGTGCAAAGAAGTAATCAGAGAAGATGATTTGCTAGGTAGAGTTTGTTATGGAGGACTCGACTTATCATCCACAACAGATATTACTGCTTTTGTTTTAGTTTTCCCTCCAACTGACGAAGATGATAAATACATCATACTTCCATATTTCTGGGTTCCAGAAGATACCCTAGAACTCCGTGTTAGAAAAGACCATGTCCCTTATGATTTATGGGAGAAAAAAGGTTATCTGCAAACAACGGAAGGTAATGTAGTTCATTATGGTTTTATTGAAAAATTTATTGAAAACTTGGGAGAAAGATTTAATATTCGAGAGATTGCATTCGATAGATGGGGCGCTGTTCAGATGGTTCAAAACCTAGAAGGAATGGGATTTACTGTTGTTCCATTCGGACAGGGCTTTAAAGATATGTCCCCACCTACTAAAGAATTAATGAAATTAGTTCTTGAGAGAAAAGTTGCTCATGATGGTCATCCTGTTCTTCGATGGAATATGGATAACATCTATATTCGAACAGATCCGGCTGGCAATATTAAAGCTGATAAAGAAAAATCCACAGAGAAAATTGATGGTGCAATCGCAACCATCATGGCACTCGATAGAGCCATTCGCTGTGGAAATGAAATATCTGAATCTGTTTATGATACTAGAGGTTTACTAGTTTTCTAATTTCTTGATTACAAGTTCTCCCTCTTTACATTCTACTGTAACTTTATCTACTTGATGAAAGCCGTAGTCCCCTAGCCATTTGCCATTAATTCTAATGGCAGGCACTTCGCTAGATCCATAACCACTGATGGAAGATACAGTTAATTCTCTTGTAGGTTTTATTTGACGTTTTCGTGGAGTCTTATCTTTTCCACGAGTATTTTTAAGTGAATACAATGGATACATAAAATTTGTCTTTTCTTTAAATTTTGTAATGGAGGAATGAAATGAATATTTTTTCGGGATTATTTAAGACTAGAGATGCACCTAAGAACAGAACTAGTGGTAGTGCATACTCGTTTTTTATGGGAGCGAGTACCGCTGGGAAAAATGTAAATGAAAGAAGTGCCATGCAGATGACTGCAGTTTATGCGTGTGTAAGAATTCTTTCAGAGGCGATAGCAGGTTTACCTCTTCATCTTTATCATTATAACGAGGATGGAGGTAAAGAAAAAGCAATAAACCATAATTTATATAAAATTATTCATGATGAACCAAACCCGGAAATGACAAGCTTTGTGTTTCGAGAAACACTCATGACACACTTGCTTTTGTGGGGCAATGCTTATGCTCAAATTATCAGAAATGGTAAGGGCGAGATTATTGCACTCTACCCCTTAATGCCAAATCGAATGAAAGTCGATAGAGATGAGCATGGAACTCTTTACTATGAGTATATGGTAAGTCAAGATGATGCGCCTACAAATAAAGGTTCATCAGTAAAGCTAACACCCGATGAAGTGATGCATATTCCAGGACTTGGATTTGATGGACTAGTTGGTTATTCTCCGATTGCAATGGCTAAAAATGCGATTGGTCTTGCCATTGCTGCAGAAGAGTATGGATCTAAGTTCTATGCAAATGGTGCAGCACCCTCCGGTGTTCTTGAACATCCGGGGACTTTAAAAGACCCATCGAAAGTAAGAGATAGTTGGTCGCAGACTTTTGGAGGTAGTTCAAACTCCCACAAGGTTGCTGTGCTTGAAGAAGGAATGAAGTATACACCAATTTCTATTTCTCCAAATGAGGCACAGTTTTTAGAAACAAGAAAATTTCAAATAGATGAGATTGCTCGAATTTTCAGAGTCCCGCCTCATATGGTCGGTGACCTTGAAAAGTCGAGCTTTTCTAATATTGAGCAACAATCTCTTGAATTTGTTAAATACACCCTTGACCCTTGGGTTTCAAGGTGGGAGCAAAATATGTGTCGTTCTTTACTAAACGATAATGAGAAGAAAGAATATTTTATTAAATTTAATGTAGATGGATTACTTCGCGGCGATTATCAAAGCCGTATGAACGGATATGCCACAGCTAGACAGAATGGATGGATGTCAGCAAATGATATAAGAGAACTAGAAAATCTCGATAGAATCCCAACGGATCTTGGCGGTGATTTGTATCTCATTAATGGCAACATGACCAAACTTCAAGATGCCGGCATATTTGCAAATAATCCTAAAACATTAAATGGAGAGGAGGAAGGAAATGAAGAGCAAGAAGTTTTGGAACTTCAAGAATCGAAAGATTCAAAACCAAGAAAGCGAAGAAGTAACAGAGAGAATTCTTGAACTTTACGGCACGATAGCTGAAGAGTCATGGTTCGATGATGATGTTACTCCTAAACTTTTCAAAGAAGAGTTAAATTCCGGAAGTGGAGATATCACCGTTTGGATTAATTCACCCGGTGGTGATTGTGTAGCCGCTGCTCAAATCTACAATATGCTTACTGATTATAAAGGAAATGTAACAGTAAAAATTGATGGTATTGCAGCTAGTGCAGCATCGGTAATTGCGATGGCAGGGAATAAAGTGCTTATGTCACCAGTATCCATGATGATGATTCACAATCCTGCTACATTTGCATTTGGTGATCACGCTGAAATGCAAAAAGCGATGGCAATGTTAGATGAAGTTAAAGAATCAATTATCAATGCCTATGTTATTAAAACGGGTTTATCTAGGTCAAAGTTAAGTCATTTGATGGATGCAGAAACTTGGATGAATGCAAACATGGCCATTGAACTTGGATTTGCTGATGACATGATTACAAAAAATGAACAAGAAAAAGAAAGCATTGAAGGTCTAAACAACATGACAGATTCAATGCTTTTTTCACGCACTGCTATCAGTAATACACTCCAAAACAAGTTAGAAAAACACTATGGGGTGTCAAAAGAAGATGTAACAAAACAAGCAGAAATTAAAGTTCCTGAAGTAAAAGGGACATCTGCTAGTGAACTCAAAGAACGTTTAAATTTCATGAAACGATTTATTTAAGGAGGAAAAAATCATGACTATTAAAGAACTTATTGAGAAAAGAGCAAAGGTATGGGAAACAGCGAAGAATTTTGTTGAAACTCATGAAAAAGAAGGTGTTTTATCTGAAGAGGATACAATGACCTATAACAAAATGGAAAAAGAAATCGAAGATTTGACCATGTCTATTGAACGTCAGCAACGTGCATTAGATAGAGATCATGAGCTTAGCAAACCTATGAATTCTCCAATTACAGGAAAACCTTATGTGCCTGAAATGGACGATAAGAAAATGACAGGTGTGAAGTCAAAAGAATACAAAAACGCTATGCTTTCTGCTATGCGTTCTAACTTCCGTAATGTAAGTAACATCTTGCAAGAAGGTGTAGACGGTGATGGTGGTTATTTAGTACCTGAAGAATACGATAAGCGTTTGATTCAGGTGCTTGAAGGAGAAAACATCATGCGTGGTCTTGCGACAATCATCACTACTTCTGGTTTGCATAAGATTAATATTGCAGCTACAAAACCTGCAGCAGCTTGGATTGAAGAAGGCGGAGCACTTACTTTTGGTGATGCAACATTCGACCAAATCAATCTTGATGCTTTTAAACTTCATGTAGCAATTAAAGTAACAGAAGAACTTTTATATGATAGTGCCTTTGGACTTGAAAACTACATCATCACTGAATTTGGTAAGGCTCTAGCTAATGCAGAAGAGGATTCTTTCCTTAATGGTGATGGTAAAGGAAAGCCTACAGGTATTTTCGCAGAAACAGGTGGTGGTCAAGTAGTAAGTACTCTTACTGCAGCAATTAAGTCAGATGACCTTATTGATTTAGTATATGGACTTAAGAGACCTTATCGTAAAAATGCATCTTTCATTATGAACGATGCTACACTTGCTTCTCTTAGAAAATTGAAAGATAACAATGGTGCATATATTTGGCAGCCATCATATAAAGAAGGAGAACCAGACAGGGTGCTTGGCTATGCCGTTCATACTTCTTCTTTCGCACCTGAAAATGCGATTGCTTTTGGTGATTACAGTTACTACAACATCGGCGATCGTGGTTCTCGCTCATTTGCAGAACTTAGAGAACTCTTTGCTGGTAATGGCATGATTGGTTATGTTGCAAAAGAAAGAGTCGATGGAAAGCTTGTACTTCCTGAAGCAGTTAAGATTTTGAAGTTGAAATCTGAATAATAATTTAAGGCAGTGTTGTTATGTGATGGCACTGCCTATATTTATTGAAATGAGGTGATGATAGTGATAGTTGATTTAGAAGAAATGAAAGGTTATCTAAGAGTTGATTTTAATGATGATGACTTATTAATCGAAGAATTTATTACTACAGGAGAAAACCTCTGTGCGGATATAGCAAGATTATCTGTAGATGAACTGTCTGATATTCCGTCTTCTAAGATTGCGGTGATGTATGCAGTTGCTTACTTGTATGAACATAGAGAAGATGCTGACCATCATGCACTAACATTGTCACTTCGAAGCCTACTTGAAGGAATACGAAGGAGTGAGTTTTGATGGATATTGCATTACTTAATGTTCGTATCACTTTTCAGAAAAATGAAGTAATAGTTGATGAAATCGGAAATCACAGAAATGTTTGGAATGATGTTTATTCTTGCTATGCAACTGTTAGTGGTGAGGGTGGTTCTGAAAAGTTTTCTGCAGGAGTTCTTGTAGAAGACTCAGATATTTCTTTTACCACTCGATACTGTAATATCCTATCAAACATGGAAACTACTAAAAATAGAATCATTTTTGATAATGAGGTATACAACATCGTTTCAATTGACCACATGAACTTTAAAAAGAAATCACTGAAATTTAAATGTGAGAAAGTGAGAACACATGGGAACAAAGATTGATAACCTTGCCAAAGAAATAATGGATGGTTTAAAAGAATATGCAGATTTAGCAACTGATGATGTAAAGAAAGCAGTAAGAAAAGCCGGCAATTCAGTAAGAAGAGATATCTCTGAATCAGCTCCTAAGGATACAGGTAAATATTCTAAAAGTTGGACTGTTAAGAAAACTAAAGAAACATCTAATTCTCTTGAAGTGACTGTTCATTCCAAAAACAGATATCAACTTGCACATCTTTTAGAGCATGGTCATGCTAAACGAGGTGGCGGAAGAGTTGCTGCAAAACCACACATTGCGAAAGCAGAAGAGTCAGCAATTGATGTTTTTGAAAAAGAAATCGATAAAGCACTCGGAGGTAGATGATGGAAGAAGTTATAAAAATCTTAAAAGAGATAGGCATTCCTTTTGCTTATGATCACTTTGCAGAGGGAGAAAGTCCATCTCCACCTTTTATATGCTATTTAACACCGGGCACAGATAACTTTGCTGCTGACGGAATAGCATATTTAAAAGTAAATGAAATCAATATTGAACTTTATACCGATTTTAAGGACTTATCGGTAGAAAGAAAAGTGGAATCTGTGCTTGATAAGTTTGGTATTTACTACGAAAAACTTGAAACATGGATTGATAGTGAAAAACTATTTGAAGTCCTATATTCATTTGAAATGGAGGCTTAAAATTTATGGGTAATAAAATTAAATATAACCTTAAAAATGTCCACGCTGCAAAACTTACAAAAGCAGAGGATGGAACATATACTTATGAAACACCAAAAGCAATTCCAGGTGCTGTTAGTATCAGTTTAGATGCTGAAGGGGATACTTCTCCGTTTTATGCAGATGGAATTGTTTATTTTAGAAGTGTATCAAACAATGGATACAGTGGTGATCTTGAAATGGCACTTATTCCTGAATGGTTTAGAACTGAGATTTTAAAAGAAGAACTTGATAAGAATGGTGTACTTGTTGAGAATGCTACAGTAGCGGAAATGGAAAAATTCGCACTGCTATTTGAGTTTGATGGAGATGTTAGATGTATTCGTCATGTTTTATATAACTGTACGGCATCTCGTCCATCTATTGAATCTGAAACAAAGGAAGATACGATTGAGCCGGGAACAGAAACATTATCACTTACAGCAGATCCAAGAGAAGATGGTCTTGTAAAAAGTAGAACAGGTGATTCTACAAGTGAGTCTACTTACGCTGAGTGGTATAAATCAGTATATATCCCTCAAGCTCAAGAAGTCGTCCAAGCGTTAAGTAGGAAAGTAGCAGGAGGTGTTAAGGATGCTTAAGAAAACAATTAATGTTGGTGGTAAGGAAGTAGCATTTCGCTCATCTGCTACAATTCCTCGTCTTTATCGTGCTAAATTCAAACGTGATATTTTTAAGGATTTAGCAAAACTTGAAAAGTCATATGAGGGAGCACAGGCTGATGGAGAAGAATTCGCAATTGATGATTTAGAGATTTTTGAAAATGTGGCTTACATCATGGCTTATCATGCAGACCATACAATCCCAGCAGATATTGATGAATGGTTAGACCAGTTTGATATGTTCTCAATCTATGAGGTATTACCGGAGATTCTTGCTCTTTGGGGAACAAACCTTATTACTGATATTGACTCTAAAAAAAACTTAAAAAAAGTAGCAGGGAGATGACAACACCGCTATTCCTCTTGCGAAGTTTAGAGATAGGATTATCTATTCAAGATTTAGATTATTTAACCATTGGCATGGTTATGGATATTTGGACAGAAAAAGCAAATGATTCTGTGAAATATGATAATCTAGCTACGCAAGAAGATTTTGATAAGTTTTAATATATTTTTATAGACCAAGTATAGAATACAATTTATAATGTGTTTAGAGAATTTCTTTTATCAAGGAATTTTGCTCCACCCTTGAAAGTTAATTAAATGCAGGGATAATTCAATGTATTATTGAGTTCAGCTTAGAAGGTGACAAGTGTCCGCTATCTCGTGCGTAATTAAACATTGGAATCAAGGAGAAAGGAGAAGATGTTCATGTCAAAAACAAAAAAAGTGTCATCTAAAACACACTCAAAAAAACAGCTTGATGATTACGTAAATCAACACAATCCCAATAATAAAGCGTATAGAGCTAGGGTAGTGAATGATAAGAATTCCAAAAGAGTATCTGCAAAACATAAAGCTATCCAAGACGCCAAAAAATGGGCAGAGTTCGAGGAGGAACATGGAGTAATGTACCCTCTCGATTGGATGTGTTATAGCAATCCATATGATTTTGACTAATCATTAATCATGAACAAGAAGGCATCAATCAGAAATGATTGGTGCTTTTTCTGTGCTCGGAATTATCCGGGCTTTTTTTATGCAATTTTTTAAGGAGGTATCAGCCAATGGCAAACAGAATCAAAGGTATCACTGTCGAAATTGGCGGTGATACTACTAAACTTCAAACAGCTTTAAAGGGAGTAAACGGTCAAATTAAAAATACGCAGTCTGCCCTTAAGGATGTAGAAAAACTTCTAAAGCTAGATCCTACGAACACAAATTTGCTTACTCAAAAGCAAAAGTTACTGACACAGGCAATTGGTGATACAAAAGAAAAACTAGCTACCTTGAAAGTTGCAGCACAACAAGCAAATGAACAACTCCAAAAAGGAGAAATCAGTCAATCTCAATACGATGCACTTCAAAGAGAGATTGCTGAAACAGAGGCAGAACTTAAAAAGTTAGAATCACAAGCCTCAAAAACAAATCAAACACTGACTAAAATCGGTGATGTGGGTACTAAGTTTGAAAATGCAGGAAACAGCATAACCAATGTTGGTAAAAAGGCATCTGTTGCTTCTGCTGCAGTAACGACTATGGGTGTAGCATCTGTAAAAACAGCAGCGGACTTTGAATCTTCAATGAGCCAAGTACAGGCTACAATGGGTATTACCAAAGATTCCATGTCTGAAGTTGATGGTCAATCTGTTAATACGATGGATACACTAAATGACCTTGCTAAAACAATGGGTGCTAAAACAGCTTATTCTGCAAGCGAATGTGCAGAGGCACTTAATTACCTAGCACTTGCCGGTTACGATACTGAGCAGATGGTTGATACACTTCCTACTGTTTTAAACTTAGCAGCAGCCGGTAATATCGATTTAGCTAGTGCTTCTGATATGGTAACTGACGCAATGTCCGCTCTTGGTATGGAAGTATCAGATGCAGATAAGATGGTAGATCAGATGGCTAAAACTGCATCAAGTACAAATACCTCTGTCGGACAGTTAGGTGAAGGAATCCTTACTATCGGTGCAACTGCAAAAACAGTAAAAGGTGGTACCGCAGAATTAAATACAGCACTTGGTATCTTAGCTAATAATGGTATTAAAGGTGCTGAAGGCGGTACTCATCTAAGAAACGTAATTCTTTCACTTCAAAATCCAACGGATAAAGCAACTTCTCTAATGAAATCTCTTGGTGTGGAGGTTTATGACAGTGGGGGTAATATGCGTAGCCTAAATGATATTTTAGGCGATTTAAATAAGAGTATGGATGGAATGACGGCTGCTGAAAAATCAAATATCATCAGTCAGATTTTCAATAAAACAGACCTTGCATCAGTAAATGCTCTACTTTCAAACACCGGTGATACATGGAGTGATCTTCAAAAGAAAATAGAAGAAAGCGGTGGTGCTGCACAGAAAATGGCAGACACTCAACTTGATAACCTTCATGGTCAACTTACTATTTTAAAATCTGCTGTTGAGGGCTTTGCAATTTCAATCGGTGAAACACTGATGCCAATGATAAAGAATATCGTTGCTAAAATTCAAGGTTTTGTAGATTGGCTAAATAACCTTGATGATGGAACAAGACAAGTGATAGTAAAGATAGGACTATTTGTTGCTGCTCTTAGTCCATTTCTTTTGATACTTGGAAGTGTGATTTCAAAAATCGGTGTAAGTATACAGGCGTTTAGTAAGCTTGGACTTAAAATCAGTGAACTTGTAGCAAATGCTGGAGGTGTATCTGGTGTAATGACAAAGGTGGGTGTAGCAATTGGTGGAATATCTGCTCCTGTGATTGCTGTGGTGGCGGTGATAGGAACATTAGTCGCTGCATTTATTCATCTTTGGAAAACGAATGAAGAATTTAGAGATAACATTATCGCTATCTGGAATCGAATAAAAGAAATCTTTACTGGTTTTGCTCAAGGTATTACGGATAGATTAAATGCTTTAGGGTTTGATTTTGAAAACTTCAAAGAAGTTGTATCCTCAATTTGGAATGGCTTATGTGAGTTTTTAGGACCAGTATTTGAAGGTGTATTTTCTCAGATTGCCAATGTATTAGAAGAAACTCTTGGAATTATTACCGGTATTTTGGATGTATTCATTGGTATTTTTACAGGCAATTGGACACAGGTCTGGGAAGGTGTAAAAGGAATATTTGGTTCTGTTTGGAACTTCATCAAGAATACTTTTACAACTTGTATGAATACAATTCGAGGTATTGCTGATGTCGTTCTCGGTTGGTTCGGTACGTCTTGGAATGAAATATGGATTGGGATTAAGGATTTCTTTATTGGCATTTGGACAGGTATCTCTACTTTCTTTGTAAACCTTTGGGAAGGAATAAAAAATACTGTTCAAACTGCCATTATGTTTATTGGTTCAATTCTTCAAGGTGCATTTGATATCATCACATTACCATTTCGTTTCATTTGGGAGAATTGCAAAGAAATCGTCATCTCTGTGTGGAATACAATCAAATCCAAAGTAACCACAGCTATTGATGCAGTATATAACACGATAACTACAGTTTTAAATAGCATAAAAACGGTGTTTACGACTATTTGGGAATCAATAAAAAATGTTGTTACTACCGTTCTTGATTCGATAAAATCGGTAATTACCACAGTATTTACTGCAATTCAGACTTTTGCTATTACTGTTTGGAATGGAATCAAGACAGCAATTATTACACCGATTAATTCTGTAAAAACCACAGTAACAACTGTATTTAATTCTGTGAAGTCAACGATGTCGAGTGTATTCAATAGTATCAAAAGCACTGCAACATCAGTATGGAATGGGATAAAAACGGCAATTGTCACTCCGATTGAAAAAGCAAGAGATACGATTAAAGGAATCGTAGATAAAATCAAAGGATTCTTTAGCAATATGAAAATATCTCTTCCGCATATTAAATTGCCACATTTCAAAGTTTCTGGAAAACTTTCTATCATGCCTCCATCAGTTCCAAAACTATCGATTGATTGGTACAAGGAAGGTGGTATCATGACAAGACCTACAGTCTTTGGAATGAATGGTTCTTCCCTTATGGCAGGAGGAGAAGCCGGTGCAGAGGCGATTCTTCCTCTTTCTGGTTTCTATAAACAGTTAGAGGCTATGATTTCAAGTCACCTTAATACAGGTGTGATGGAAAAGTATCTATCAATTATTGCAGATAATAGCAGTAAGGGAATTTATCTTGAAGATGGAACTTTGGTTGGTCATTTACTTCCTGCTCTTGATGAGGGGCTTGGTAATAAACAAAAACTTACAAGGAGGCTTTCGTTATGATACCGGATATTTATATTAATGATATATCTGTGCTTAGTATGGGATGGATTCGAGAAAAAATAGATTTTCCTATTCCAAAAGCACAAACAGAAACTGTCATTGTACCTGGTAGAAATACTCCGATAAGATTTAATGAGGCTCTTGGTTCTGTATCATATGAACCGAGAGCTTTTACTATTACTTTATCTATGCTAGGAACTAGAAAAACTTTTGATGAAAAAGTGTTATTAATGGCAAATAAATATAATGGTAAACTCTGTCGAATTAAAACCAGTGAAGAGCCGAATCTTTACTGTATTGGGACGTTGAACCTTAATTCATCTTATGACCCATTGATTTCTAAAGGACAGCTTGTAATTGAATGTATGGATGGTGATAGCTACCGATATCATGCAGAACTTACCGAAGTAATACAAACAGGAAATGGAACGATAAATCTAAAAAATGATTTTATGTCGGTAGTTCCAACTATCATCACTACATCAGAAACGGTATTGAAATGGAAGATTGGAGAAGATAGTTTTCATAAAACATTAAGTTCTGGTACTTGGGAAATACCTGAATTTGAACTTCATTATGGAAGTAATACGGTTTCCGTTGAAACAACTGGAACTATCACCTTTTCATATAGGGAGGGTTGTCTATGAATGATTTTAAAGTATATGTTGATGGGAATATCTTTTATCATCCCAATTTATCAAAGCTTGCGATACTAGAAGCACAGATAAAAGAAGATGCAGAAAATATCGACTCATTCACATTATCAGCACCATTTAATCATCCTTATTTAAATTTGGTTAAACCAATGTCATCGGTTATTACTTGTAAATATGGAAATGAAACTATTTTTGAAGGGCGAGCACTTGATGATGGCAGTGATTTTCATAATACACATACTTGGGTTTGTGAAGGTGCTCTTTCATATTTAAAAGATTCAATACAGCCTCCTTTTGAATATAAAGGAACGCTCAAAGGATTACTCGAATATTTTATTTCTATTCATAATGAAAAAGTGGAAGAGAAAAAGAAATTCACTGTTGGAGTTGTAACTGTAGAAGATAACAACGATTATGTTTCATATTCAAATTCTGAGTTCTCAGTAACTCTAGATGCCATTAAAAAGAAACTGATTGATACTCATGGTGGATATCTAAAAGTTCGTTATACCGAAAATGGTAAATTTTTAGATTACCTTGATGATTTCAAAACAAAGTCATTACAAAAAGTGGAGTATGGAAAAAATCTGCTTGATGTAGAAATTACAAGAGATCATATGCAGCGAGTGAGTGCTTTGATACCTCTAGGTGCTAGAAAAAAGATTACTGATGAAGATGGAAATGAAACTGAATCAGATGAGCGAGTAGATATTACAGGAGTCAATGAAGGTAAAAATTATATCTATGATGAAGATACAGTAAATGAAATTGGCTGGATTTGGACATCAGAGGTTTGGGAGAATGTAACAGTTGCGGGTAATCTTTTAAGTAAAGCTAGGACTAGACTTTCTAATTTAATTCAAGGAATTACTAGCATTAAGCTAACTATTGTGGATGAATCAGAAACGGGAGTTAATATTGGAAGTATCCATGCAGGAATGTATGTTGAGTGTGTTTCAAAGCCACATGGAATTGACGGAACTTATCTTTGTTTATCAAGAACTAGAGATTATTTAAAACCATCCGGTAATACAATCACCATTGGTGCAAGTGGTGTAACTCTTTCCAATATTACTGTAAAAAATGATAAAAACCTATCTGCTCTTGAAGATGAATTATTCTCTAAAACTGAAAAATTGGATTCAATTAACGATAAGCTGACTGAGTTTGATGGAACAGTTCAAGATGTAGATGCTTTGAAAGAACAAGTCCATAACTGTTTTTCTGAGATAACCAAGACATCTAATCAGATATTAAGTATTGTACATGATACCTACATTGATAAGACAGAACTTGAGAGTATTCAAAAAGATTTCCAAACAAGTATCACTCAAAACAGCACAGAAATCAGAATGGATTTTACTGCTGTTACTGATGAGATTAAAAACAATGTGGCGACAAACCAACAGTTGTTGGAAGAGTATATTCGCTTTAAGGGTGCGTTGATTGAATTAGGAAAGATTGGGAATGCCTTTACTGCAGAACTTTCCAATGAAGAACTTGCCTTTAAAGAAAATGGACAGAAAATCGCATTTATTTCAAACAACAGTTTAGTTATTACTAATGCAGAAATTAGAAATAAATTATCTTTAGGAAATGAAACGAGAGGATGGTTTGATTTTATACCTAGAACTTCAGGGAACCTTTCTGTAGTGTGGAGAAATCCAGAAACAAGATAGGAGGAAATGTATGGCATCATCAGGAAGCATAACAACGAATGAAAAAGAAGGCAGATCCATTACTCTTTCATGGTCGCAAACTAGTCAAAGCGTTGCGAATAACACAACTACGATTGCTTGGACTTTAAAAGGCTCTGGTTCTGCCGGAGGCGGAAGTTGGGTAATGTCGGGTGCTTTTAAAACAGTCATCAATGGTAAAACTGTATATTCAAGCGATACTCGAATTCAACTTAAAAAAGATCAAGTTATTGCATCGGGTAGTACTACTATCACACATAATTCAGATGGTACGAAGTCTTTTAGTTTAAGTTGTGAGGCAGGGGTTTATACTTATGCAGTAAGTGTAAGAGCAAGCGGTACTCATACTTTAAATACAATACCAAGAGCATCTTCAATATCAATGGCAAGTGGAGTAATGGGAAGTGCGTCTACGATTAGTATTTCTCGTGCATCAAGTTCATTTACACATACGCTGACATACGCTTTTGGAAATGCTAAAGGTACGATTGTTTCAAAAACAACTGCTACTTCTGTATCTTGGACACCGCCGCTTACACTTGCTCAGCAAATACCAAGTTCTATTTCTGGCAAAGTGACAATTACTTGTACAACTTATAGTGGAAGTACAAGCGTTGGTTCAAAAAGCATTACAGTATCACTTAAAATACCGGATTCAATGAAACCTAGTTTGTCTAATATTACAGCTACTCGAGTTGATGGAGATGTTCCATCGTCTTGGGGTATTTATGTGCAAGGAAAATCCAAAGTAACACTTGCAATTAACGGAGCAGTGGGAATTCAAGGTTCAACAATTAGTTCATATAGTATTAGTGGAGGTGGATTTAGTTCTACCTCTTCTTCTTTTACCACAGGCTTTTTAAATACAACAGGAACGATAACATTTACCGCTAAAGTTACTGACTCAAGAGGTAGAGTATCGGATGAAAAGACGATTTCAATAACGGTAATTGCGTATAGTCCGCCTGTTATATCTTCTTACTCATCGCAAAGGTGTAATAGTGGAGGCTCACTTTTGGATGATGGAACTTATGTAAAGGGATTGGTATCGTTTAGTTATTCTTCTTGTAATAGTAAGAATTCAATAACTACTTCAGTCTATTACAAAAAATCAACAGAGAGTTCTTGGCTTAATGCAAGTAAGACGTTTTCGAGTGGATCTTCCTTTGTTTTTGGTGGCAGCATTTCGTCTGAGTATTCTTACGACATTAAGTACACAATATCGGATGCGTTTATTTCAGTATCCATAACAGATACTATTTCAACTGCGTCTGTACTTATGGATTATAAAGCGGGTGGTAAAGGAATAGCCATTGGAAAGGTTGCCGAGTATGATAATACCTTTGAAATTTCTGAAAAATGGGATTTTAGAGTTCGAGGGAAAAAGATAATTGATTATATCTATCCGATAGGAAGTATTTATATATCTGTTAATTCAACAAATCCTACTACCTTGTTTGGTGGTACTTGGGTACAGTTAAAGGATAGATTTTTACTTGGTGCTGGAAGCACTTATGGAAATGGTGCTACCGGTGGTGAGTCTAGTCATAAATTATCAGTCAATGAAATGCCAAGTCATGCCCACGATACACCATTCTTTAATAATATGTCTAATAATGGAGAAATGGTTTCTGATTTTGAAGGTGTGTTTGGTAAAGGAATGACAGCAAGCGCTGCAAAATCTTTAACTGGTAAAACGGTTATTGAAATGTGGTGGAAAGAACAAACAAATCTAGCCGAAGGCAATGAGTACAGCTATTTAACTTCTTCAAAGGGTGGCTCCTTGGCACATAACAATATGCCACCTTATTTAGTAGTTTATATGTGGAAAAGAACAAATTAATAAAGTTAGATAAGGCGATTGTCCAATAAGGATGGTCGTTTTTTCTATATCAAAAATTCTTGAAAAGGAGGAACAAATTTATGAAGGAATTTTGGAATGTAATTCAACTTGTATTTACAGGAATTGGAGGATGGCTTGGCTATTTCTTGGGAGGGTGCGATGGTTTGGTTTTCGCACTTTTATTATTTGTAGTCATCGATTACATCACCGGAGTGATGTGTGCAGTGGCAGATAAGAAACTATCAAGTGCCGTTGGATTTAAGGGTATCTGCAGAAAGGTGCTTATTTTCTTACTAGTCGGAATTGCAAACATTCTTGATGTAGAGGTTATCGGTACAGGTAGTGTCCTTAGAACTGCGGTTATCTTTTTCTACATTTCTAACGAGGGTGTAAGCCTTCTTGAAAATGCAGGACACTTGGGACTTCCAATCCCAGTAAAAATAAAAGAAGTTTTAGAGCAGCTCCATGATAGAGCAGAAAGTGAGGAATAATTGATGTCAAATAGTAATTTAGTATCTTATACAAGACTTAGTCCGAATCATTCAGGACGAAGAACTCACGCCATTGATCGCATTACACCACACTGTGTGGTGGGTCAATGCAGTGTTGAAACTTTAGGTAATATCTTTGCCCCTACATCAAGGGAAGCAAGCTGTAACTATGGAATTGGCGTTGATGGTAGAGTCGGAATGTATGTAGAAGAGAAGAACCGTTCATGGTGTTCTTCTTCAAATTCAAATGACCAAAGAGCAGTAACAATCGAATGTGCATCAGATACAAAACATCCTTATTGGATGAATGATAAAGTCTATTCTACCCTTATTAAACTTTGTGTTGATATCTGTAAAAGAAACGGTAAAAAGAAACTTATCTGGATTGCTGATAAGAATAAATCATTAAATTACGCACCAAAGTCTGATGAAATGGTATTAACAGTTCACAGATGGTTTGCAAATAAGTCGTGTCCTGGTGATTGGTTATATTCAAGACTTGGTGACCTTGCTAAAAAGGTGACAGCAGAGCTAGGTGGTTCTTCTGTTACACCAAGTAAAAGCTTATATAGAGTTAGAAAATCATGGTCTGATTCAAAGTCACAAGTAGGTGCTTTTAGTGTTTTTGATAACGCCAAAAGATGCGCTGATTCTCATAAGGGCTATTTTGTATTTGATGAGAGAGGAAATGTTGTCTATCCAAAATCAAATAAGAAATCTGTTGATGAACTTGCAAGAGAAGTTATCAAAGGTTTATGGGGTAACGGTTCTGACAGAAAAAACAAATTAACTTCTGCAGGTTATGATTATGATGCTGTTCAAAAAAGAGTTAATGAATTGTTATATGTTTCATCAAAGAAATCTATTGATACGATTGCCAGAGAAGTAATTCGTGGTGATTGGGGAAATGGAACGGATAGAAAGAATCGATTAATCGCAGCTGGATATGACTATAATGCAGTGCAAAGACGAGTAAATGAAATATTAAGTTAGCGTGTATGCCCGTAGGAGATTTGTTCTCTTGCGGGTATTTTTTTGTTTTAGGGGTAAAAATCGAGATGTTTTCTTTGCCTGTTACTTAGGAGGTGTTTTTACTTATGAACGATATTCAAAAAACACAAATTACTTCTATGAGGGCAAAGGGAGCGGGTTATAAATCTATCGCAAAAGAATTAGGTATTTCTGAAAATACCATCAAATCGTATTGTAGAAGAAATAATCTAACTAGCACTGATGAAATAAAGGTGATTAAGGATAACGAGGTATTTTGTAAAAATTGTGGTGCAGTAGTTCCTCAAAATGACAAAAGAAAAGTGAAACATTTTTGCTCAGATAAATGCAGAATGGCATGGTGGAATTCCCATAGAGATATGGTCAAGCATAAAAAGGTAACAGTTAAAGCATGTCCATATTGCCATAAAAAGTTTGAGGTTTATGGCAATTCAAATAAGAAATATTGCTCTCATGATTGCTATGTTGCCGACAGATTTGGAGGTGGCAAGCAATGAGTAAAGAAGAACTTAACAGCGAAAAACTCTATCTTGCTACTATGAGTATGGTAAAGAAAATGCTTGATGATGGGATTGTATCAAAAGAGGAATATATCATAATTGATACAAAAATGAAGGAAAAATACGGTCCAACTTTTGCTACATTATTTGCTGATATAGACTTGATAAATTAAGGCTTTAGAGTGATATATGTACTGAAGAAAGGAGGTCTGTAAAGTGCGAAAAATAATGAAAATAGAACATAAAATGCCTGTTGTGCAGCTACGAAAAAGAGTTGCTGCTTATGCCAGAATTTCAATGGAATCTGAAAGAATGAACCATTCACTTTCTGCACAAATAAGCTATTATAACAACTTCATTCAAAAGAATCCTGATTGGGAGTTTGCCGGAGTATATGCGGATAATGGTATTAGTGGGACAAGCACAGCAAAGCGTGAAGAATTTAAACGAATGATTGAAGATGCTAAAAATGGAAAGATTGATATTATACTTACAAAATCCATTCAGCGTTTTGCAAGAAATACAGTCGATTTACTTGAAACAGTAAGAGCACTTAAAGATATAGGTGTAGAAGTTAGATTTGAAAAAGAAAATATAAACTCTTTGAGTGGTGATGGTGAGTTGATGCTTTCAATACTTGCCTCATTTGCTCAAGAGGAAAGTAGATCCATTTCTGAAAATGTCAAATGGGCTACAAGAAAAAGGTTTGAACAAGGCATACCTAATGGACAGTTTCAAATCTATGGATACCGATGGAAAGATGATAAATTGGTGATAGAACCGGATGAGGCAAAGATTGTAAAACTCATTTACGATAATTTTCTAAAAGGTTTATCTGCAGAAAGTACAGAAAAGCAACTTGAAGAGATGGGTGTGAAATCGTATAAGGGCGGTCATTTTGGAAATACATCAATTCGTCAAATCTTAAGTAACATCACTTATACAGGAAATTTGCTTTTTCAAAAGGAGTATGTTGTTGACCCCATCACTGGAAAATCAAAGAAAAACAAAGGAGAACTTCCACAATACTTTGTTGAGAACACACATGAGCCAATTATCCCAATGGATGTATATAAGCAAGTTCAAGATGAGATAAAAAGACGAAGAGAACTTGGTGTTAGAGCAAATTGGAGTATTCCTACTACTTGCTTTACTAGCAAGATTAAATGTTCTACTTGCGGTAAAAGTTATCGTAGAAGTGGAAAGCGTCAAAGAAAAGACCCAGATAAGGTTTATTACATTTGGATTTGTCTAACCAAATCAGAAAAGGGAAAAAGGTATTGTGATGCTAAGAGCATACCGGAAAATACATTGAAGAGGGTTTGTGCTGAGGTTCTTGGCACTGAGGAATTTGATGAAACTGTCTTTGAAGAAAGAGTGGATAAGATTGTAGTTATTGGTGATGATGCGCTTGAATTTCATTTTAAAGATGGAAGTACATATCTTCAAAAATGGAAATCATCAGCAAGAACGGATTGTTGGACTCCTGAACGAAGAAAAGCCTGGGGAGAACTTCATAAGAAAAAATCTACAAGTCCAACAAGACATACTGAATTCACAGGTTTTGTGGTATGTGGAAATTGTGGTAATAACTATCGAGGGCAGTCAAACACTTATTCTGATGGAACGAAAGAAAGAACCAGGCGATGTTCAGAAAGTTGCGGAAACACTGCGATTAAAGAATCAACTTTGAAAAGTCTTGTTTGTGAAGTGTTAGAGCTTGATGAGTTTTCAGAAAAAATAATGGATGAAAAATTAGATAAAGCAGTAGTTTTGAATAACACTGTTACCTTTCATTTCAAAGATGGTTCTACTAAAACACTAGATTATAAGGAAAAGAAAAAAGGTACTCCTCATACAGAGGAATACAAGGAATATATGAGAGAGTGTATGAAACAGATATGGGATGACGAACGAAGGAAAAAAATGAGTCAAAAAATGAAAAAGTTGAGAACGGAGCGTGGGGATAAATGGCAAAAAGAAAAGTAACTCAAATACCTGCAACTATCAATAAATATACTGCCAAACCAATGGATAGTAAGAAAAAGCGAAAGGTTGTAGGGTATGCTCGTGTTAGTACTGACCACGAAGATCAAACTACCAGTTATGAAGCACAGGTTGATTATTATACAAACTACATCAAAAGCCGAGATGATTGGGAGTTTGCAGGACTTTATTCAGATGAAGGAATCAGTGCTACAAATACAAGAAGAAGAGATGGATTCAATCGAATGGTGGCTGACGCTCTTGATGGAAAGATTGATTTAATTATTACAAAGTCGGTTTCAAGATTTGCAAGAAATACAGTCGATTCGCTTTCTACCATCAGAAAGTTAAAAGAAAACAACATCGAGTGCTACTTTGAAAAAGAAAATATATGGACTTTTGATAGTAAAGGAGAACTTCTTCTTACCATTATGAGTTCATTAGCTCAAGAAGAAAGTCGTAGTATTTCGGAGAATGTTACTTGGGGTCATAGAAAACGATTTGCTGATGGTAAAGTCAGCTTTGCTTACAGTCGATTTTTAGGATATGAAAAGGCAGCAGACGGTACGATAGTGGTGGTGCCGGAACAAGCAAAGACAGTAAAACTCATTTATAAACTTTTCTTAGACGGACTTACCTTTCATACAATAGCTAAAGAACTTACTAGCCGAGGAATTAAAACTCCCGGAGGTAAAGATGTATGGAGTCAATCATCGGCGAAAAGTATTCTTACAAATGAAAAATATAAAGGTGATGCACTTCTTCAAAAGGAGTTCACTGTTGATTTCTTAAATAAGAAGATGAAGAAAAACGAGGGTGAAGTACCACAGTATTATGTGGAGAATAACCACGAGGCAATTATTGATCCACAGCTTTTTGATTTGGTACAAGTGGAAATTGAACGAAGAGGAAAAGGAAAATCAAGATACAGTGGAATAACGATATTCTCATCAAAAGTACAATGTGCTGAGTGTGGTGGTTGGTATGGCTCCAAAGTATGGCACTCCAATGATAAATATCGAAGAGTTATCTATCAATGCAATAACAAGTTCAGAAATAATACTGGTTGCAGCACACCACATTTTACTGAGTATGAATTAAAGGAAATCTTCATAAAAGCAGTTAATGAACTGATAACAGAAAAGGATGAGATTATTGCTAACCTTGAATTGGTAAGGCAAGCCTTATGCGACAAAAAGGAATTGCTGAAGAAAAGGGATAACTTAGAACAAGACATAACCGTTACAGTTGATATGACACAAGCAATCGTTGAAGAAAACGCAAGGAAAGCACAGAATCAAGATGATTACAACAAAAGATATAACGCTTTGGTGGAACGATACGATAAATTAAAAAGCGAGTATGATGAGATTTGTAGTACCATTTCAAACAAAGATGCCAAGTATGAACAGATGGGAAGATTCATTACAGTTCTAAAAGAACAAGTGGATATTATCACAGAATTTGATGAAGGGTTATGGAGCAGCCTTGCAGAGAAGATTGTAGTTAGAAGCAAAGAAAATGTTACAGTAGTTTTTAAGGATGGAACAGAAATAACAGTTTAATATTCCCATTATGCACTCAGGCTAAGTCCTGGGTGTTTTTTTGCTTTATGTGGAAGTTGCCTAATTGTTATTTATTGATTTTGATGGTATAATAAATTATCTTATTAGTGAAATAACTGTTGTTAGTAAAGGAGAACTCATGCTTAAGAACAACATTGAAGTAGATGTAAAGGTTAAATGTATTGAATTGGGAATTACACAGGCTCAGCTTGCAGAAAATATCAATACAACAAGTTCATATGTAAATCGTGTCATCAAGAAAAAAGAAGGTGTTATTAATAACACTTTCGTTAAGATGATGGAAGAGTTGGGATATGATATTGAGTTAAATTATGTGAAAAGGTCGGAGGAATAATTATGAGCAGCAAGATAACAGGAAAAGAGTATTCTTTAAATAAAATATTTAGCAAGGAATTTGATTATTATATCCCCGCTTATCAAAGGCCGTATGCTTGGACGGAAGAAGAAACAGAGACATTGTTCGATGACTTATACGATTTTTTTATTGATGAACAAAATGATAATTATTTTTTGGGGAGTATTGTTCTCATCAAAGAAGATGATAAGCCTCATGCAGATGTGATAGATGGACAGCAAAGATTAACAACACTCACCATTTTTATGGCTGTTGTAGCTTTACATTTAAGTGGTGATAATCAGATAAATTGTATGAGCTATATTAGAGAAGCTGGAAATGTATTAGAAGGGTTAGAGCCTTTACCACGCTTGCATTTAAGAGATAAAGACCAAAAATTCTTTAACAAATACATTCAAAATTTAAAAATTGATGATTTGAAAAAAATTGATAAAGAAACACTTGAAAATGAATCACAAGTTCATATAAAAGAGAATTGCGAATTGTTAATGAGAAAATTTGATGAGAAGTTTGGTAATGACGAAACTAAAATAATTGATTTCTGTCGTTTCCTTGTAACAAGATGTTATTTGGTTGCTGTTTATACACCTAGTCAACAATCTGCTTTTAGAGTGTTTTCTGTCATGAATAGTAGAGGCTTAAATCTTATGCCAATCGATATAATAAAATCAGATATTATTGGCCAAATAGAATCAAAAGATCAGCAAGAGTATACAGAAAAATGGGAAGATTTAGAAATAAAGACTACTCGTGCTGGCTTCAATGAAGTTTTTACACATACACGAATGATTTATGCAAAATCAAAATCAAAACAAAATTTATTAGAAGAATTTAGAGAATATGTTATTTCAAGATCTACTCCAAAGCAATTAATTGATAATATTCTAGAGCCGTATTCAGAAGCATATAAAATCTTGAAAGATAGGAAATACACATCAACAGGAAATGCAAGTAAAATAAATGAGTATCTCTATTGGTTGAACAAAATAGATAATTCTGATTGGATGCCATCTGCAATAAAGTTCTTTGCGGATAATAAAAACGATTCTGAATACATTTTGTGGTTTGTTCAAAAATTAGAACGATTAGCTTCATACCTTCATATTACTGCAAAAGATGTAAACCATAGAATTGAAAGATATAAAGCTATTCTAGATGAAATGGAAAGTAACCCCGATCATAATATAAACGATAAATTATCCTCAGTTGATCTGACGAATAGCGAGAAAATCGAATTTAAAAATGCTCTAGATGGAGAAATTTATCTAATGACAGGTAAAAGAAGAAATTATGTTATTCTTCGATTAAATGCTTTTGTAAGTGATGGAGCAATGGGTTACGATTCAGAAAGCAGTGTTTTAACAATCGAACATGTACTTCCACAGACCATTAATCAAGATTCCGATTGGGAAAAGTTATGGCCAGAAATAGATAGAAGGAAATTATGGATTAATCGAATTGCTAATCTTGTGCCACTTACAAGAAAGAAGAATTCAGAAGCTCAAAATTATGATTTTGAGAAAAAGAAGGATGTTTACTTTAAAGGAAAAAATGGAACTACATCTTACCCACTTACAACACAAGTTTTGAATGAAAATTCATGGACGGAAGATATTGTTGAAAAAAGACAAATAGATTTGATGAAAATATTTGAAGATAATTGGGATTTAAAAACATATCAATCAATTATTTCCGATGATGACGATTATGAAAAACTATACATAACTAACAAGCGTGGTGCCAATGCTAGTGGTTATGTTGGCAGTCAGGGATTTATTGTAGAGAAAGGTAGTACAGTATCATCAAATGTAGTAGATAAATTTAATACTAATTACCCTAATGCATATAAGCTACGAGAAGAATTAATCAAGGGTAATATTGTAGTTGATTGCATCTTTGTTGAAGATTATGAATTCGAAAGCATTTCATTAGCAGCATCTGTAGTTCTAGGACGCAATGCAAGCGGTAAGCGTGAGTGGGTAAATAAGAATGGTGTAAGATACTGTGAAATTTCAGATGATAAATCAAGCACAAAACCTTTTACTTTAGCAGATGAAACAACATATTCAAATATTAAAGTTGGTTCGTTAGCATATGCCATGATTAAGGACTTGATTGAAAAAGAAAAAATTAGTAATGAAGAAATTGAAATGTTAAAAACCAAAGAGTACACAAAACAACTTTTTAATAGAACAGATTATCCTGTTCTTGCATCAACTAGAAACGCAAATATGGGTGGGAGCAATGTAATAAGATATAGGAAAGAACCTATAAGCCATAAAGGAGAATTGCTGTTTGTTACTACCCAGTGGTTTGCAGGAAATAGAAATGACATCATTTCATGGTACAAAAAACATAATGTATAGTGAATGATTTGTTGATAACAGGGATAAAATTATTCGATTTTTGTGGAGGTGAGTCATAATGAGCCAATTACAAGATGAAGTTAATAAAATAATCGATTCATCAGTAAAGCAATTTTTAATAGAAATTAATTCTATTGCAGAAAACGGTCTTTTTAGGAAAAACAGAAAAATACCTATAGGATTTCAACAATTAGAAACTGCAAACAATACATATTATGAATATGCTTTTTTTGAGAGAGTGTTGGAATGGAAAATTCGTGATACTTTGATTAATCAATCTTTGATGTGCTTATTTGACTTGTTCGACATTAATAGTCTTTGGCCAAATAAAAAATGTGAAGTGTTATTTAACAATGAGGCAATCGAAGATATATATCCTTTTGAATTTATTATTGAAAAAGATAATAAGAGAATTGGATATCGATATACTTCTGTATTAGAAGATGATATTGATGAACTATTGAATAACTATAATCTTTCTGAAATTTATCAAATAAACTGGAATATAGAAAGAAAAGACAGAAGAATTGAAAACATTAATTTTCAAATCATATCATTTGAAGATTTTTTCAAACATTGGTTTATAGAAGTGGATTTTGAAACGGTGTTTAACAAATTGAAACTTGCTGTAAAAAATGCTAATGATGATATTGGATTTGATACAATCCCACGTTTAACATTAAGATATTTATCTAACTTTAAAATAGAAGTAGATAAAGATTTATATAATAGAAATTATAGAGATGACAGATTTTTAATGGTAAATGACGAACACGAAGATTTTAATCTTGAAAACATTTATTTTGATGAAAAAGATTATAAAGTGTGTGATGAGAGATTTATTGATAGAGGTCTATATAAATCACTTTTAGGTTCAGAAAGTTTTGCGAAGTGCTTTATAACCGCAGAATACCAATATCAAATTTTCAAAAATCAAAACAATTTTGATTTTACATCAGTCGCATGTGGATATTTAAAAGCAATTGAACAGCTAATATATAGACTGATACAGATTAATCTCGAATTTCCATCAAATGAAACTTTGTGGATTATGAAAAATAGTTCCAAAATACCCGACCATATGTATAAAGATGGTGTTACAGTAAGAAAGCCAAAGAAAATGGCTCAACAAGTAATTTTTAAAGAAGATTTTAAAGATTACTTTAATATAACTCTTACTCCTATGATTAACTTTTTAAAAGACAATGAGCATGGATGGAATTTATCTGATGATGCAAGAAAAAAGATATATAAATTGCTAAAAAATTATGCTCAAGATTGCAGAAACGATCATTTTCATAAAGATAATATTGGTGAATTTTCAGTTGTAACAAAAATAAGAAATAATACTATATTACTTTTTTATTTGTTAATTGGTGGCTATAAAATGAGTGACAATTTAAATACAGATAAAAAGTCATTAGGTATTGATGATAATACTTTTGATAGGTTATATAAGAATATTCAGGAGTTACCGAGAGGAATTAAAAAATTCATTTTAAGATTTGACAACACCCAAACCATTAAAGCCTATAAACATTATTATCAAGAGAAAACTATCTATAACTCTATAGGGTCTGTCTCAGAATCAAAAATTAGATTTGTTAAAGTTGATGATTTTTCTTCTGAAAAATACGAGAATGCAATGGAAGGAAGATATTCTGAGAATGAGTTTTATATTACAAATGAGAATATGCCGGTATATGTAGCTTACTTGAATGGCAAAAATGAAGAAATACAGATTTTTTAATTTTCTAACAAATTGAAATTTATCTAAAATAGTGATAAAATGAACTGACGTATAGTAGCAGAAGCTACCATTATTGTTTGGAAGTGATTCCGGAAAGGAGGTAGCAATATGAACTGTACAGTTGTAATAGACTGGAAGTTTGCTGCTGCTGTTGGTGTAACAGCTGTAGCTGGCATCTTCGCTTGGAGATTACCAACAACAGATGTCAAAGAAGTGTCAATCCATGCGATTAACACTTGTAAGAATATGCAATTCAGCTAATAGTTGATTGCTAACTTACCAGCCAAACGTCAGGACATGTAATCCGAAGATTACATGTCTTTTTTAATAACGTAATATTATTTTATGCACTCAGGTTTTGACCACCTGGGTGTTTTTTTATGTCTAGGTGCGTCCGCATCGTTCAAGAAAGGGGTGTGCAAAAATGCACACTGTGCATATCGTTCAAAAGTACAATCGTTCCATTGTATCAATAACCTAAAGGTAACAGATCCACCATATAATACAGGAAATACATTTATTTATAATGATACGATGATAGGTGATGATGATGGCTATAAACATAGTAAGTGGGCTTCTTTTATGCTAGAGCGATTAAAAATTGCTCAAAAATTACTAGTTGCTGAAGGTGTTATTTTTATTTCGATTAATGATTATGAAAGTGCTCAATTAAAATTGATTTGCGATGAGGTTTTTGGAGAAAATAATTTTATTGGACAACTAACTTGGGAATCGACTACTCAGCCTACAAATGCAGGCATGGCAAGGTTTTCATTACAAAAAAAAGTTGAGTCAATCTATTGTTATGCAAAGGATAAGAAAAGAAGAAATGGGTTTATTCTTAAAGAAATAGAATCTGATTTAAAATATCCGCATAAAGGAAAATTTGGAGCTTGTAGATTTGAAATAATTGAAAAATCTGATGCAGGAAATTACAAGAGAGATTCTATGAAGTTTCCTATATTGGGTCAAATGCCACGAGAAGGAAAGCGATGGCAGATTGGGGAACAAACAGCCAGAATGTTGGAAGAACAAGGAAAGTTGGAAATTGTAGATGGTATTGTTAAAAAAGCGGTTTATCCCGAAGATGAACTTGAAAAAAGAAAATTCGCACCTTTTTG
Source organism: Erysipelotrichaceae bacterium (assembly GCA_018365815.1). Taxonomy (GTDB): domain Bacteria; phylum Bacillota_I; class Bacilli_A; order Erysipelotrichales; family Coprobacillaceae; genus Beduini. The sequence goes on along the minus strand of JAGZJH010000005.1, from coordinate 25,223 downwards.
GTCTCATTTGCGTGCTGACGAAGTAGGAACTGCACAGACAGGAAAAGAAGAACTTAATAAAATTATGAATAAAGCAGTAGGATTTGACACTGTTAAACCAGTGAATCTAATAAAGGAAATTTTATGTCATCTTCCTAAAGAATCTGTTGTTTTAGACTTCTTCGCCGGCTCTGGTACTACAGCACACGCCGTATTAAAACTTAATCAAGAAGATGGTGGAAATCGTAAGTTTATCCTTTGTACAAATAATGAAAATAATATCTGTGAAAAAATCACTTACGAGCGTATAAAGCGTGTAATTAACGGATATGGTGATGTAGAAGGTATTCCTGCTAACCTAAAATATTATCGTACTGACTTTGTATCAAAAGATGTAGAAGATGTTTCTGATGAGCTTTTAAAACATATTAAAGAGATGATTCAGCTTGAACATGTAATTCAAGTTGATGGCAGTAACTATTTAATATTATTAACAGATGAAGATGCTGATGAATTAGAACTTAAGTGGGATGAATATAGTGAAATTAAAGCACTATATGTATCAAGAAATGTTCTTTTCACTTCTAAGCAAAATGCTCTTTTTGCAAATGTCGAAGTACATATTATTCCTGATGACTATTTCAAATTTGAATTACAGGAGGTGGGTGAAGCATGGTAAACTCAGGATTATCAATTAAACTGTTTGAATTTCAAGAGCAAGCAGTTATGAAATTAATCGACCTTACATCAAAAACAGACAGTAAGCAGACGATTATCATGAAAGCACCTACTGGTGCTGGTAAAACTATCATCCTTATTGATTATATCGATACATATTTAACAAATATCAGTGATAATACAGCTTTTATATGGTTATGCCCTGGTAAAGGAAATCTCGAAGAGCAAAGTCGAGAAAAGATGGTGAAATTCGCTCCAGGTCGAGTTACACAAAATTTATTCGATGCCTTATTAAGTGGATTTATTCCAGGTAGTACTACATTTATAAATTGGGAACTTGTAACAAAAAAAGGAAATACAGCTATTCGTGATAGCGAAAGAAAAAATTTATTTGATCGTATCGCTGAAGCTCATCGTTCAGGTTTAGAATTTATAGTAATTATTGATGAGGAGCATTCTAATAATACGGCTAAGGCAAAAGCTATTATTGATGCCTTTGCTTCTAAAAATATTGTCCGTGTAAGTGCTACTGCAATAGAAAATAAGCGTTATGAATTTTTTGAAATAGATGAAGTTGATGTAATAAGTGCAGGTCTTATCACAAAGGCATTGTATGTAAACGAAGGCGTAGAAGATAATGTTGAAATTACAGATGATTATGATTATCTTCTTGATCTTGCTGATAATAAACGCAAAGCTATTTCGAATAGGTATAAAGAATTTGGTAAAAATATTCGTCCTCTAGTATTGATTCAATTTCCTAATGGACAACCTGAAACTATAACTGCAGTAGAGCAAAAGTTAGAATCAATGGGCTATACTTATGACAATGGTATGGTTAGTAAATGGATGAGTGAAGATAAAAAGGATTTACCAGATAATTTAACTGAAAATGATGGAATACCTGTTTTCCTTCTTATGAAACAAGCTATTAGTACTGGGTGGGATTGTCCTCGTGCTAAAATATTAGTTAAACTTCGTGAAGGTATGAGTGAAAACTTTGAAATACAGACTATTGGGCGTATCCGTCGTATGCCAGAAGCTAAACATTATGAAGATGACTTATTAGATTTTTGCTATGTATATACTTTTGATGAGAAATATAAAGCAGGACTATTATCCGATATGGATAAAGCATATGAAACTCGCAGATTGTTTTTAAAAGAAAAGTGTAAAACATTTACTTTGGAAAAAGAAATGCGAGATTTAGATTTTAATGGTTTAGGTGAGCGAGAAGTATTAAATAAAATATATGAATCCTTGGTCAATAAATATCATTTAACTACAAGTGTTGCGGAGAATAAATTGCGTTTTACTGGAGCTGGATATACATTTGGAGATGATATTATTGGTCATGCATTACATGGAGAATTCGTGCGTACTGATATGATAGCTGAAAGTAAGAGTTACTACACTACTCGCAAGCAAGTAAATACTCATAAACATGGTATAGAATTACTTCATTCTGTAGATGCAATCAAAAGTACCGTTGGCTTGACTACTGCTAAAGTAAAAACTATTTTAGAGCGTCTTTTCCGTAAAGGTGGTTCAAAATATAAAAAGTTATTGTCGCTTGAAACAAAAGAATTTTATGCATTTGTAATTAATAATGAGCATTTGCTAAAAGAGGAATTTCGTGAAGTGGCGGCTAATATGAATCAGCAAATCAATCTGGTTCTTAGTCCTAAAAAATCAACATTTAGAATACCTGAACAAGATTTTTATAAGTATGATCCAGGAGTAAAGAATGAAACCGATTATTTAAATAATGCCTATCATGAATATACATCTGGATACGCAACTAGTCTTGTGCGTAGTACTTCAGAAATGTTGTTTGAACAATATTGTGAAACAAGAGATGATATTGAATGGGTTTATAAAAATGGAGATACTGGGCAACAGTATTTCTCTATAGTATATATGGATGGACTTCAAAATCAGTGGTTATTTTATGCTGATTATATAGTAATGAAAAAAGATGGCACAGTTTGGATTATAGAAACCAAAGGTGGAGAAGCTAGAGGTAAAGATAAGAATATCGATAGGCAGATTGAAAACAAATTTAATGCATTCAAGTATTATGCAAAAGAACACTCATTACATTGGGGATTTGTCCGTGATAAAGATAATAGACTTTATATTAACAATACTGTATTTGCACATGATATGTCTGATGAACATTGGATAGCATTAGACGATGAGTTTTAGTTATATGCTTATGCTTATGTGTAAATCTAAATAAAAGCTAAATCGTAGATTTCAATTATTTTCCTGATCTAAAACAACCTACTAAAAAGAAAGAAAAAAAGTAAAAATGTTTGATAGAGAAAAATTTAAAGATATAATTGCAGAAAAAGATAGAATGTCATGGGCTGATCGAGAAGATGATTACAGAATGTCAAAACTTTGGAGAGAAATGACTGATTTAATCGTTAATTCTGATGAAGACTTTGATGATTTCTTGAAATATATGAGAGATGAAATGACAGAAAACGAATATGTATATCTTTCAGAAATCTCAGATGAAATATCACAGGAAAAACCATCATATGCATTTATTGAAGAGTATAAGGCGTTGGCTAAGAAATATCCTCAGGCAACTAAGGATTATCAAATTCAAGATTTTATAGAAATAGCTGAGGGTTTTGTAGAATATAAATTAGGCCCGAAAAATAAATAAATAACTCACTGAAATTTATATCGTGAAATACTTTTGAAGTATTTTTACGAAAAAAAGAGTAAAAAATAAATCAAGAGATATAAAAATGGTCAAGAAATATATCTAAAATGCCTTATTTTCAATGGGCAGCAGTATTTATATGAAGTGTAGGATTAGTGAAAATCGATCCAATGCGAAATGAAAATTCGTGGATTAATATTTTGTTTAGTGTTTCTTTCTTTGTATTTATGGTTTTTGTTTTAGCTAGTGGAAGTATTTTATTCATGAAAATATATAATGCTGCTTTTGAGGAAAAAGATCGTTATCGTGTTTTAGTAAAAATTGGAATAGACCAAAAAGTTATAAACAAGGCTATTGCTAATGTAATGCAAAGTCAATCTTTACTATCGATTAATCTATTAAGTGTTGTGATTATTTATGTGTTTTTTACCATCTGTTATTTCATTACTAAAATCATGTATCAAAAAAATGTTAAATGATGAAAAAAATGTATTTGACATTTTGGCTTAAAGCGTCGTTATAAACAATATTGTTAGAAATATTTAAGAGGTTATAGATTATAAATGATATAAAAATTCAATCTGAAATAATAAAGTTTAGTACATATTGCTTTGTTGTAAATACAATAGGGAAGTAAAAGTTTAAAATTCGATAAAAATTGATAAAAAAATATTGCACAGTTTTTTCTTTGTGGTAAACTTCATATGAACAGGAAAGTTTACTCTTTAAAATGAAAGGACAAATTTTATGGAAAAAATTTATAGTGGAAAAACAAAAGATGTAATTAAAGATGAAGAAACAGGGAAAGTTTATTTATTTTTTAAAGACTCTGCAACAGGAGAAAATGGTGTTTTTGATCCCGGATCAAATTCAGTAGGTGGAAGTGTTGAAGGAAAAGGTAAAATTGGGTTAGAAGTTTCAAAATACTTTTTTGAATTGATGGAAAAAAATGGAATTCCTACACATTATCTTGGAGCTGATATTGATAAAAATTTAATGGAAGTGAGAAATCTTACAGTTCCAAAATTAGAGTTTGTACTTCGCTATTATACTGCGGGAAGTATGTGTCGCAGATTCACACTTGATGAAGGAATCGAATTTGAACCTCCATATTTAGAAGTCACATTAAAAGATGATGAACAAGGCGATCCACTAATTAGTGAACGTATTTGTATCATGAAAGGGATGTTAGTGGAAGGACAATATGATGAAGCTTTAGGTGTTTTAACAAAAGTTGGTGCTGTTTTAAGAGAAGAACTTGCTAAGATTGATTTACAATTAATTGATCTTAAAATTGAAGTAGGGTATGACGAAAACGGTAAAATTTATGTTGCTGATGAAATTACACCAGATATTTGGCGTGTTAAAGATAAAAATGGAAATATCCCTAATCAAATTGATTGTGCTAAAATGATTATTGATAGAATTAGATAATATATATGTTTTAAAGATGAACCGTTTTGATAATGATTCATCTTTTTTTATTTGACTAGAGAACGATGATAGTTTGATAAATATAATTTGAATAAACGAAAAATATATTAAATTTGCTTTTAGTGTGTTTATCTCATCATTCTAAAAGATTTGTGTTATAATAACCAAGTAAAGGAAGTGAAAATATGATTATTGGTATACCTAAAGAAATAAAAAATAATGAAAATCGTGTCTCATTAACACCGGCAGGAACTTTTGCTTTAGTTAAAGCTGGACATGAAGTTCTTGTTGAAAAAGGTGCAGGAGTAGGCAGTGGTTTTTATGATGATGAGTATAAAGAAGCCGGAGCAATGATTTGTGAAGTTGATGAAGTGTTTAAAAAAGCAGATTTGATTGTTAAAGTTAAAGAATATTTAGAAAGTGAGTATAAATATTTAAGAGAAGATCAAATGATTTTTACTTATTTGCATATTGCAAATAATGAACCATTTGCAAATGCTTTAATTCAATCTAAAACAACTGCGATTGCATATGAAACAGTATCGTCTAAACGAGGAAATCTACCTTTGTTAACGCCGATGAGTGAAGTGGCAGGACGTATGTCTGTACAAATTGGAGCAAATATGTTGCAAAAGGCAAATGGTGGAAATGGGATTTTGCTTGGTGGAGTTCCAGGCGTCATGCCTGCTAATGTGGTGATTATTGGTGGAGGAATTGTTGGTTTTAATGCTGCACGTATTGCTAGTGGTTTAGGGGCAGTTGTACAAGTATTTGATATTAACGCTGAACGTATGGCTTATATTGATGATGTTTCTAATGGAACAATTCATACCATTTATAATACGGAATATAATTTAAAAGTGGCTTTAAAAGAAGCTGATTTAGTTATTGGAGCAGTATTAGTACCGGGAGCAAAAGCACCTAAATTGGTGAGTGAAGAAATGGTAAAGGAAATGAAACCGGGTAGTGCGATTGTTGATGTAGCCATTGATCAAGGTGGTTGTATTGAAACTTGTGATCACACGACTACCCATGATGATCCGGTGTTTGTTAAACATGGCGTACTTCACTATTCAGTGGCTAATATGCCAGGAGCTGTTCCTCGTACTTCAACAATTGCTCTTTCTAATGCGACGTTACCTTATATTTTAAAATTAGCTAATCAAGGCTTAGAAGCTTTAAAAGAAGATGAAGGATTTATGAATGGATTAAATACTTATCAAGGGCAAATGACTTGTCAAGCAGTTGCCAATGCATTAAATATGCCTTATAAGAATCCAAAAGAATTATTATGACTAATTGAATTAAAGTTATTTAAATAGTTTTTACTTATTTTAAAATCAAAAGAAATTTTATTCTGGGCTTTGTAATAAAGTCGATTTAAAATCTTTTGTTTTATCATTAAGTGTCTACTTAAAATTTAAATAACTTTTTTCATACAACAAATCAATGAAATTAAACAATAGAAAGTGTAATTTATTGCGTCTACCTATCATTTTATGCTACAATATGGACATTCTAGTAAAGAAAGGAAATTATTATGAGTAAAGTAATTAAATTAGGTAATTATAAAGAAATTGAAGTCAATGTTAAAAGACAACCTGTCACACAAGAAGAAATTGATAGCGAAATTAATCGTTTATTAGCACAATCAAATTCTTTAGAAGATAAAGAAGGGCTTGTGGAACATGGTGATGTGACAACAATTGATTTTGAAGGATTTAAAGATGGTGTGGCTTTTGATGGTGGAAAAGCAGAAGGTTTTCAATTAGAAATTGGTTCAGGTCAATTTATTCCAGGTTTTGAAGATCAAATGATTGGAATGTCTAAAGGTGAAACTCGTGAATTGAATTTAACTTTTCCTGAAAATTATGGAGCAGCTGATTTAGCGGGAGCAGATGTTGTGTTTAAAGTCACTGTTCATAATATTGGTGTCAAAAAACAAGCAGAATTAAATGATGAATTTGTTAAATCATTTAATATTCCTGAAATGAATACTGTTGAAGATTTACAAAACAATATTAAAGCTTCAATTGAAGCCCATCATGAACAAATGTTCAATGCAGATAAAGAAAATAAAGTAATGGAAAAATTAATCAACGATTCTGAAGTAGAAGTAGAAGATGATGATATTCAAAGAGCAATGGAACAACATCTTAATCATTTAACACATCAAATTGCTAGTCAAGGAATGCAATTAGATCAATATTTACAAATGATTGGAATGGACCAAGAAACATTAAAACAACAACTTTTACCAGCTGCTACACAACAAGCTAAATTTGAAGCGATTATTGATGAAATTGTTGCTGTTGAAAATTTACAAACAACTGATGAAGAATTAGATTCACAAGTTGAAATGATTGCAAATCATAATCAAGTGTCTAAAGAGGAAGTTTTAGAAAAAGTAAGCGCTGAAGATTTAAAACGTGATTTAAATCGTATTCAAGCTAGTCAATTAATTTTAACATCTGCTAAGATTGTTGAAGAATAGAAAATAAAGATAAGAGGATTCGCAGGCTATATCAAATATAGGAGATTGAATCCTTTTGTTTATATTTTTTAAGTATATAAGTTGACATTTAAACGAAAAATCTATAAACTAATTAAGTCATAAATTGATAGAGGTGCAAAAATCATGAGTATTATTTCATAATGTTTGGTGACAATGAAATAAGAAAGGGAAATTTGCCGAAGTGTATGAACTGCACCAACAGTTGATATGCTGGTTTATTATAAAATATATAATAAACTGTCACTAAATGTGGAGCGCTATCTAAGTTATTGTTTTATTACACACTTTGACGTGCTTCAATAAAAGTGTGTTTTTTTATGTTTTAAAAAAGGAGATGTTTATGGAATTTGTAGGAACTATTTGGGCGATTTTACCGGCACTGATCGCTATTATTATTGCTCTTAAAACTAAAGAAGTTTATGTGTCATTATTTATTGGGATTGTATTTGGGGCATTATTATTAAATCAATTTAATCTGATGCAAACGATTGTAAGTGTTTTTGAAATCATGATTGAAAGTTTGTCAGATACTTGGAATATCGGTATTTTAATATTTTTAGTTTTTCTAGGAACTATTGTTGCATTAATGACAAAAGCAGGAGGAAGTAAGGCTTATGGTGAATTTGCTAAAAGAAAAATCAAGAGTAAGCAAACCGCTTTATTTTCAACTTTTTTACTTGGCGTTTTGATTTTTGTTGATGATTATTTTAATTGTTTAACAGTCGGAAACGTGATGCGTGATATTACAGATAAACTAAATATATCTCGTGCAAAGTTAGCCTATATTATTGATGCCACTGCCGCACCGATTTGTATTATTGCTCCAATTTCAAGTTGGGCAGCAGCCGTAAGTGGTTATACAAGTGGAGATGGGTTTACTTTATTTTTACAAACTATCCCATTTAATTTATATGCTTTACTTACAATTGTAATGGTTATTTTAGTGATTAAATTGGATTTAAACTTTGGAGAAATGAAAGAACATGAAATTGCAGCGAGTAATGGTGATGTGTGTTATGGAAATAACGATTATCAAGAGGTTGAACAAGTTGAGGTTTCTAATAAAGGGAAAACATATGATTTAATTTTACCGGTTATTTTTTTAATTGTTAGTTGTATTTTATGTATGGTCTATACCGGTGGTTTTTTTGAGGGAGTGTCATTTATTGAAGCTTTTACCAATTGTAATGCTTCATTAGGATTAGTCTTAGGTTCATTTTTTACCTTAGTTTTTATCTTTGTGTTATACATGTCACGTCAAGTCATTAGTTATCATGATTTTACAAGTTGTATTCCGACCGGATTTAAAATGATGGTACCGGCAATGATAATTTTAACATTAGCATGGACATTAGGAGATATTGTTTCCACGCATTTACAAGCAGGTGAATTTGTATCAACTATGCTTTCAAATTTTCAAATAGGTGTAGCCATTTTACCAATGACGTTATTTATTGTTGCCTCAGGTTTAGCGTTTGCAACAGGAACTTCATGGGGAACTTTTGGGATTTTAATTCCAATTACCACTGCTTTATTTACAGAAGGAGATCCAATGTTAGTCATAAGTATTGCTTCTATTCTTGCGGGAGCAGTTTGTGGTGATCATATTTCACCAATTTCAGATACCACAATCATGGCTTCGGCAGGCGCACAATGTCATCATGTCAGTCATGTATCTACGCAATTACCTTATGCATTTGTTGTGGCAATTGCTTGTGTGGCAGGATATTTAGTAGCTGGGTTTACTCAAAATGTAGTTTTAACTTTTGTAAGTGGGTTAGTTGTTTTAAGTGTGATTGTAGGGTTTATTTATTTGAAATCTAAAAAAGTTTAAACTAAAGAATATCTTCGTTTAAGGGGATATTCTTTTAGTTTAGTGATTGTATTATCAAGAAAATACATTATAATTAAAAGGGTATAAGGTATGAAAGGAAAAGTATGTTTAATAATATATTGGAAAATTTATAAAAATACATGATGAATGTCTACCTTGTTTAATTAATCAAGTCGTTAAAGTATGCCACATGGTTAATGTTAAAGATAAAGATAAAATCTATCGAAAAGTGTTTAAATATTTAAGTGAGCTAGATTTCAACAAAACTAATCCTGAAGTAATAGGTCAAACTTTTAATATGATTAAATAAAGCATTGGTTGTGATGATACTTATTTAAAAACACGGCAATATTATAATTTAGAGTTTATGCAAAAAATACCTGAAATAGAAAAGGTAATCTATGAAAGTTCACAACCTTTTGACAAGGCTATTAAATATGCAATATTAGGTAATATTCTAGATTTTAATCCGATTCACCAGTTGAAATTTGAATAGATTAATCATTATTTTAAAGATATAGATAAAAATCATTTAGCCATTGATGATCACCAAAAGCTTTTATGCGATTTGAAAAATGCGAAAGTTTTATTGTATTTAGGAGATAATTGTGGTGAAATTTGCTTAGATAAAATTTTAATTAAGATGTTTACAAATTTATTTTGGCACAAGAGGAGTACCAGTTGTTAATGATTCAATAGAAGCCGATGCCTATTTTGTGAAAATGAATGAAGTTGCTTCAATTATTAGCAATGGTGATGATTCGTTAGGGACTATTCTTAGGCGTACCAATTTAGAGTTTAATCGTATCTTTGACAAAGCAGATATGATATTGCCAAAGGACAAGCCATTTATGAAAGTTTAAGTGAAGTTAAAAATCATAATATTTATTTTATGCTAATGAGTAAGTGCAAAGTCATTGCACAAGATATTGGAGTTAAAGAAAAATCACTGGTATGTTTAAATCATCATCAGTGATAAGTAAAGAAATGAGTGAGTGAGATGAAAAAAATTACAATAGGAATACTTGCACACGTTGATGCAGGAAAAACTACCCTTTCAGAAGCATTGCTTTATTCTACCGGTCAAATTAAAATACTTGGAAGAGTAGATCATCAAGATGCTTTTTTAGATTACAATGAGTTAGAAAGAAACCGTAAAATCACTATTTTTTCTAAACAAGCATTAATTAATTGGCAAGATGTACAAATAACTTTAATTGATACTCCTGGTCATGTTGATTTTTCAACTGAAATGGAAAGAACACTAGCGGTCTTGGATTATGCCATTTTACTAATTAGTGGGACTGATGGCATTCAAGCACATAGTAAAACTATTTTAGAATTGCTTAAACATTATCACATTCCATTTTTTGTTTTTATCAATAAAATGGACATTACAAAACGCACACAAGAAGATATTTTAAATGAATTAAATGAACATATCGAAGGAGAATGTTTAAATTTTGAAAATCAAGATGAACATTTTTTTGAAACTGTTGCAATGTGTAAAGATGAGTATTTAGATTACTATTTAACACATCAAACTTTAAAAAACTCAATGATCATTTCTCAAATTGATGCTCAAAAAATTATTCCTTGTTATTTTGGGAGTGCTTTACGAGTTGAGGGGATCAAATCTTTATTAGACGGTATTTCTAAATATACAACAATAACAAATTATCCAGATACATTTGGGGCTAAGGTTTTTAAAGTCACTTATGAAAATAATGAACGTTTAGTGCATCTTAAAATGACCGGTGGAAATTTAAAAACTAAAGATAAAATCGATGAACATGAAAAAGTAGATCAATTAAGAATTTATTCAGGTCATAAATATGAAATGGTAAGTCACGTTAGTGCAGGTGATGTTTGTGTTGTTAAAGGATTAAATAACATATATGTCGGAGATGGATTAGGGTTTGAAAAGAAATTAAAAATGCCGGTATTATCTTCTTATATGAATTATCGATTGGTGCTATTAGATGATGTGGATAGTTTTAGTGTGTTAGGTAAAATAAAACAATTAGAGGAAGAAGATCCGCAATTACATATTGTTTATAATGAAAAATTAAAAGAAATTAATTTACAATTGATGGGTGAAATTCAAACAGAAGTATTAAAAAACAAAATTTTAGAACGTTTTAATTTAAATGTCGATTTCATTCAAGGAGATGTACTTTATAAAGAAACGATTGTTAAAGCGGTTGAGGGAGTAGGACATTACGAACCCCTTCGTCATTATGCAGAGGTTCATTTGTTATTAGAGCCGGGAAAACCGGGAAGTGGATTGGTGTTTAATAGTCAATGTAAAGAAGACGATTTAGCGAAAAATTATCAACGTTTAATTTTATCTCATTTAACTGAAAAAGAACATATCGGTGTGTTAATCGGTGGGGCAATTACGGATATGAAAATTACATTAGTCAGTGGTAAAGCCCATCTTAAACATACAGAAGGTGGTGATTTTAGACAAGCCACATATCGGGCGTTAAGACAAGGGCTTAAACGTACACAATCTATCGTACTTGAACCTTATTATGAATTTAGATTAGAAATTCCTGATGAATTCATAGGAAAAGCGATTTATGATATTGAAACAATGAATGGTACTTTTGAAATATCTCATACTTTAGATACGATAAGTGTCATTACAGGAAAAGCACCGGTTGCCTTAATGCAAAGTTATTTTAAAGAAGTGGCGATTTATTCAAAAGGGAAAGGTAAATTAACTTGTCGTTTAAAAGGCTATGAACCTTGTGTAGATCAAGAAGCCATAATTGAAAAATTTAATTATGATAGTGAAACTGATTTAGATAATCCAACCGGATCTGTCTTTTGCAAGCATGGTGCAGGATTTAATGTGAAATATGATGAAGTAGAAAACTATATGCATTTACCTTATACTTATCAAGACAAACAACTGATAAAAAAAACGCCTCAAATGATGCCGACTAAAAAAAATGTCACTAACGAGGAGTTAGAAGCCATTTTTGAACGAACTTATGGCAAAATCAAAAGACATACGCCTAATCCTATGAAAACAGAAAAAACAAGTCGTCAAGATAATAAAAAAATTGAGATATTAAAAGAATGCTTGCTTGTTGATGGTTATAATGTCATTTACGCTTGGGAGGAGTTAAAAAAAATTGCTGTTGATAATTTAGATGCAGCCAGAAGTCGATTAATTGAAATTTTAAGTAATTATCAAGGGTATAAAAATTGTGAACTGATTATTGTTTTTGATGCTTATAAAGTTAAAGGAAATTTAGGGACTGTTCAAAAATATGGGAATATTAGTATCGTTTATACAAAAGAAGCCCAAACGGCTGATATGTATATTGAACGTGTGACAAGTTCATTAGCCAAACAATATCGGGTGATAGTGGCAACTTCTGATGCATTAGAACAATTGATTGTCATCAGTCAAGGAGCAAGACGTATGTCTTCAAGAGAACTTAAATTAGAAGTTGAATATATTACTAAAACTAAGTTAGAAGAATTTAAAAATAAACAACCACGCAAGGCTAATTATTTATTAGAAGATGTTAAAAATTTTAATTCAAAATAAAAAAGAAGATCGTACGCATTACTTCTTTAAAAAGAGGTCATGCAGTGTTATCTTCTTTTTTTAGCACTGATTAATAACATCATTGGTCTTCTTAATTCATTAAGCATTTCCTTATCGTTAATAAGTATTTGTTCTTGTGGAGTAGGTTCAACTACTTTAGTAATTTCAAAACCATGTTTAATAAGTGTGTTAATATAAGTTGTTAATGTGCGATGATATTTCACAACTTTTTCACTTAAAAAGATGGCTTCTCTAACTCCTTCTTTAAAATATGAATCCACCGGCCAATGCATAATGTTACCGTTATGATCGTAATACCAATCTTGTTGACCTTCGGCAGTAAAAATAGGATGCTCAACTGAAAAGACAAAGTCTCCATTGGGTTTTAAACAGTGGTGAACTTTTGAACAAATGTCATCAAAAGATTTAATATAATGAAAGCATAATGAACTTATGACAGAATCAAAATAATGACAGGGAAAGTCAAAATCTTCAATGGCTTGTTGACGATAAGTAATGCGATCATGTGCATTTATTTCTTTGGCTTTTTGAAGCATTTTTGTTGAGATATCAATACCAATCACACTACTTGCACCTTGTTCAATGGCATATTTACAATGCCACCCCATTCCACAACCTAAATCAAGTACATCATGATTTTTAAAATCAGGAAACATTTTTTTAAATTCATGCCATTCTCCGGCACCTTTTAAACCATATTTTGAACGTGTCATTTGTTGATATTGATTAAAAAATTGTTTATTATCGTATTTATTTTCTTTCATCAGTGACTCCTTTTTTAAAATAAGTGATTTTTGCTTCATCAAAACGATCAATAAACGATGGGTTTTGATCACTGTAACCAAGCATGACTAATCCTACTGGTAAATATTGTTCATCAATTGAAAAATATTTTCTGAATAAATCAATACGTTCTTTTTGAGGTGCAATACCGCACCAACATGCGCCAATATTTAAATGGACTGCTTCTAGTAATATGTTTTCAATTGCAGCAGCACAATCAACATAAATATAACCATCATCGCTCGTAGCTTGACGATCCCCCATCACTAAAATTGCAGCAGTAGCTGTTTTTCCCATTTGCATATAAGGTGAAAGAGTCGTCATATCATTTAATACTTCACACTCATCAATAACAATAAATCTCCAACATTGAGAATTTCTTGCAGTAGGTGCTTGCATCGCAGATTTTAATAATACATTTATTGTTTCTAGTGGTATTTTTTGATCAGTGAACTTACGAATACTGTGTCTATGATAAATTTCATTAAGCATTTTTATCACTCCTTCTTTATTAACATTTTAACATACTTTATCATCATAAAAAAGATGATTAAAGATATTCCACCATTCCGATTTCATCAATCATCATATGATATACTATAGGAGGTGAGAGAATGGAAGAAAGATGCCAATGCCATCAACCATGCGAAGTTAGAAAATCACATGTGCACGAAGTGTTAGGAAGTGTGGGAGTTGTGGGAGAGTGTAATTTAAGTCATAATCATCGATTTGCTTCAATGACTGGTAAAGAAATACTTGTTGAAAATGGACAGCACATTCATGAATTGTGTTTTAGAACAGATAGTTTTGAAGGGCATAATCATGAATTTATTGGAAGAACCGGTCCAGCTGTCAAAGTAGGAAAAGGTCATACACATTTTTTAGAAAGTGTGACAAGTAAAAACTTTGGGCATACCCATTGTTTTAAATTATTAACATTAATTGAAAATCCGTTAGAAGTTTAAATTAAGAGGTGATATAGTTCAATCGATTGAGCAAAATCGAAAACTATATCACCTTTTATGATATATTTTTTGTTTAAATAGTTATAATTAGGTATAATAACTTTAAGAGGTGAATAATCGTGGTGATTAATATTAATAATCAAATAATTGAAATTCAAGAACCAATGAGTTTAAAACAACTCGTTAATCAATATTTTAAAAATCAAAATTTTTATGGTGCGATTGTAGATGGAAAATTATGTGAATTAGATCATGTGATTGATAAAAATGTCAATATTGAATGGGTGGATTCAAGTAGTGAAACCGGACGTTTAATATATGAACGTACATTAACATTTCTTTTTCTTTGTGCAACAAAAAAAGTATTTAAAGAGGCGCTTTTACGTGTAGAACATACTATTCAAGGCGGATTATTTTGTCGAGTTTATAAAAATAACTCGCTTACTCAAGAGGATATTGATTTGATTAAGCAAAAGATGAATGAATTGATCAAAAATAAATCTGTAATTACTCGAGTTAAAATGAGAAAACAAGAAGCCATTCGTTTTTTTAATGAACAAGGATTAGAAGATAAAGCACAATTGTTACAATATCGTTCAAAAGAGATGTGTAGTGTTTATACAATGGAAGGTATTTCAAATTATTTTTATGGATTTATGTTACCTGATGTTTCTTATATTCACCAATTTGATTTATCTTTATATAAAGATGGTGTCCGTTTAGGAAAAGAAAAGATTCAATTTAATTCACCTAAATTGTTTGAAATTATGCAATCCTATGAAAGATGGGGAGAGCTAATCAAAGTACCGACAATCGCTAAATTAAATGAAAAAATAATGTCAGGAAAAGCTAATGAATTAATGTTAATGTCAGAAGCGATGATTGAAAAAAACTTAGCTGAATTAGCTCAAAAAATTGCTAACCAAAAAAATAAGGTGAAGTTAATTTTAATTTCAGGACCAAGTTCAGCTGGAAAAACAACTTTTTCAAAACGTTTATCCATTCATTTAAAAATTCTAGGAATTGAACCGATTAATATTTCCATGGATGACTTTTATCTTAACCGATTACAAACCCCTAAACTGCCTGATGGAAGTTATGATTTCGAAAATATTGAAGCGATTGATTTAAAACTTTTTAATGAAGTTATGCAAAATTTGATTGATGGAAAACCGGTGAAACTTCCTACATACAATTTTAAAACAGGGTTAAGAGAATATAATCATTCTTCAATTACTTTACAACACAATCAAATTATGATTGTAGAAGGAATTCATGGACTCAACCCACGCAGTTCAACTTTAATAGAAAATCAATACAAAGTCAAAATATATATCAATGCTTTAACTCATTTAAATTACGATTTTCATAATCGCATTTCTACTTCTGACTATCGTTTAATTAGACGTATTGTAAGAGATTATCAATTTAGAAATTTAAACGCTAGAGAAACAATCAGTCATTGGAAAAATGTAAAAGTCGGGGAAGATCAATATATTTATCCTTACCAAGAGGAAGCAGATTATATTTTTAATACTTCAATGGTATATGAACTAGCAGTTTTAAAACCAATTGCTCAAAAGTTATTAGCCAAAATTCAAATGGGTGAAAAAGAATATATCGAAGCCAATCGGTTAAATAAATTACTTAACTTTTTTGTTGATGCTAATATCAGTGTGCCTCAAGATTCTATTTTAGCTGAATTTGTAGGGAATAGTATTTTTGAATAGTTAAAGATTATATAGGAAAGGGTGAGAAGTATGGAATCGATGGTTAATTTTTATCCATGTCAAAACATTCAAGAAACAAGTTGCTTTTATTTGAAAAAATTCGGATTAAAATTATATAACGATCAAGGAAACTGTCAAATATTTGATACAGGTTATGGTTATTTAGGCTTGTAGAATATGAGCACTTTACATGTTTGCATTTCATTTAATTTAAAAGATGAAAGAGAAGTTGATTTAGTTTACCAAAGGTTAAAACAACCTTCTTGTTTGTAGATTACAGTTTTTTAAAAACATCCAAATTTTAATGTTAATTCGTTTTTTATTAAAGCTTGGCTATAATGTTGAATTTCAAAAAATATAATTCCATAAATTCACATATTTATAAGATATTTTTATGAGGTTGTTGAGTTAGAATGATTTTGTCAGTTGGATAACTGACAATCATAAAAATTTTTTCATTTTATAACTTTTCCCCAAGAAAATAATGTCACAATAGGTGGCATTATTTTTGCTATTGGTTTAAAATATATTTAAACAAAGATTTAAGGAGGTATGTTATGTTTTTGGTATTTGATGTAGGTGGAACTTTTACAAAATACGGATTGATTGATATTCGAGGTAATATTCTTGAAAAAAGTAAATTTCCAACAGAAAATAAAAACGGTTTAGAACCATTTGTTGATTCATTAGTAAAAATTTATGAGCAATATAAAGATAAAAAAATTGAAGGCATTGCATTAAGTGTTCCGGGGGCAGTAGATGTTGAAAAGGGAATTGTCTATAATGGTGGTGGCGTTCCTTTTTTACATGAAGTGTGTATCAAAGAAGTCCTTTCAAAACGTTGTGATGGGATTAATGTATCTGTTGAAAATGACGGAAAATCTGCGGCTTTATCTGAAGTTTGGTTAGGTAATGCCAAAAATGTCAATGATGCAGTGGTTTATGTTTTTGGAAGTGGTATTGGAGGGGCGATTGTTAAAGATCGTAAAATACATCGAGGTAACCGTTTAATTGCTGGTGAAGTTTCAAATTTGATTACCCATTATACAAAAGAAGATTTACAAAACAAAACTTCCCCAATACCGGGATTATGGGTATATGATGGTTCAGCATATATCATGTGTTTAAAAGTTGCGCGTCAAAAAGGATTAGATGACAATAGTGTTACTGGAGAACAAGTGTTTAAATGGGCAAGTGAAGGTGATAAAATTTGTTTAAATGTTTTAGATAATATGTATTTTGAAATTGCTAAACAAATTTATAATACACAATACTTTTTCGATCCGGACATTGTTTTAATTGGTGGGGGAATTAGTGAACAACCTGTATTTATCGAAGGGATTAAAAAATATATTGATGAATTTTCTAAATTAGAACACCAATTTGCAAAACCTGTGGTCGATGTTTGTAAGTTTAATAATGATTCTAATCTTTTAGGGGCTTTATATAATCATTTATGCCTCAATCATTTAATTAATGAATAAAAATATTTAAGATATGATAAGTATGTATTAGTATTCTACGACTATTTATTTAAGATTTCATATCTTTTTGTTTAGAGAATATACAGTAGTCTGACTAGAGTTTTTTATAAAGTATGATATAATATTAATTATACTAGAGGCGAAAAAAATGGACAAAGATTTAATGTATTTAGTTTATGGAATTGTAATGGAAATTCCTAGAGGTAAAGTATCGACATATGGACAAATTGCAAGACTGGCTTCACGTCCTAAAAATTCAAGATTAATTGGTAAAATATTACGTTATGCAAGTTTATATGGTGATTTTCCATGTCATCGGGTTGTCAATAGCGTCGGTCGATTAGCCCCTGACTTTGATTTACAAAGGACGTTGCTAGAACAAGAAAACGTGACCTTTAAGAAAAATGGCTGTGTAGATTTAAAAAAACATTTATGGGAGGTTTAGATGCGAATAGATTTATATTTAAAAACACTTTTACATCTTTCCAAACAAGAAATAAAATCATTGCTTAAATCACAAGTTATCAAAGTCAATGGACAGACAATCACACAACCTAATTATTGTTTTAATTTAAATAACGATCATGTAACTTATCAAAACAAAAAATTACCTAAAAATCCATTTACTTATATTATGTTAAACAAACCCAAAGGATACATCAGCGCCAATCATGATCAAAATCATGCGACGATTATGGATTTAATAGCGACTAAATACCATCATTTAAATATAGTTGGGCGTTTAGATAAAGATACAACTGGATTAATTATTTTAACCGATGATTTATATGCGTTCAAACATTTAACAATGCCTAAATATCATCAAGAAAAAGAATATCTTGTCAAGGTTGAAAAAAAGGTATCATTAGATGATGTGATTAAATTTAACAAAGGAATAGTTATCGATCATGATATTTTGCTGAAACCGGCTAAGTTAGAAATTGTTGAACCTTTTTTAGCTAAAGTAATTATTAAGGAAGGAAAATATCATCAAATTAAAAAAATGTTTCTATCTATTCAAAACAAAGTCATTGAATTAAAAAGAATACGAATAAACCGGCTTTATTTAGACAAAAATTTAACAGAAGGTGAGTATAAATTATTGAATGAAGAAGAAATTGAATGTTTATTAAATCAATTGGATTTAGAAAGGTAGGGATAGTATGTATTATAATAAAGAGATTAGTGAAGTATTAAATGAGTTGCAGACAAATCAAGTAAACGGTCTAACTAAGCAACAGGTTAAAGAAAAACAAGAAAAATATGGATTAAACGAATTGAAAAAAACTAAAAAACAATCACTGTTTATACGTTTTTTATTACAGTTTAAAGATACTTTAACAATTATTTTATTGATTGCAGCAATTGTTTCGATTATAGTTGAACCAGAAGAATGGGTAGATAGTTTAATTATTTTAGTCGTGGTGACATTAAATGCAATTTTAGGAGTGGTTCAAGAAAGTAATGCTGAAAAATCATTAGACGCCTTACAAAAAATGAGTAGTCCTAAAGCTAAAGTTAAACGTGATGGTCAAATAATCATTATTGATGCAAACCAAATTGTACCTGGTGATTTACTTATTTTAGAAGCAGGTGATTTAATTGCCAGTGATGGACGTGTCATTGAAGCTTATAATTTTAAAGTAGATGAAAGTGCATTAACCGGTGAAAGTGTACCGGTAGAAAAAACTAGTGAGTTAATAAAAAATGACAATGTACCACTTGCTGAAAGACAGAATATGGTTCATGCTTCATGTATAGTCACTTATGGGCGAGCTGTAGTCGTTGTAACTTCAACTGGTATGAATAATGAAGTTGGAAAAATTGCCACAATGATTATGAATGAAAAACAAGAACTAACCCCTTTACAGATTAAATTAGATCAAATTGGTAAAAGTATTGGAATAATGGCCATTGTGATTTGCATAGTTGTCTTTTTAATGGAATATTTTAGTGGATTAACTGTTTTAGAAGCCTTTAAAACCTCTATTGCCTTAGCAGTTGCGGCTATTCCAGAAGGACTAGCTACTGTCGTGACGATAGTATTAGCAATGAGCGTTCAAAAAATGGTTAAGAAAAATGCCATTATCCGTCAGTTGCCGGCAGTCGAAACATTAGGAAGTACATCAATTGTATGCTCTGATAAAACCGGAACACTAACTCAAAATAAAATGACAGTAATGGAAACTTATACGATTAATTCTGGTCTAGAAAAGATTAATAACTGTAGTGAAGAAGCCATACAAATGCTTAATTATTTTACGCTATGTTCAGACGCTTCTATTAATCAAGTCAAAGATAAAATTGTAGAAATTGGTGATCCTACTGAAACTGCATTAGTTAAAGCAAGTTTAGAAAAAGGATATTCAAAAAATGAGTTATTGAAAAAATATCACCGTAAACAAGAACTTGCATTCGATTCGGATCGAAAAATGATGAGTGTATTTTATCAAATAGATGACAAGATTATTTCAATTACAAAAGGTGGACCAGATGTCATTTTCAAACGTTGCTTAAATAAAGAAGATTGTATAGAAGCAAGTAAAGCAAACGAAGCAATGGCTAAGAACGCTTTAAGGGTTTTAGCTGTGGGGTATCGTGAGTGGAATCAAATGCCTGAAACATTAACAAGTGAAAAAATCGAAGAAAATTTAACTTTTATTGGATTAGTTGGAATGATTGATCCCCCTCGTAAAGAAGCCAAAGAAGCAGTGAAAATTGCTAAACAAGCGGGTGTAAAAGCAATTATGATTACCGGTGATCACATTACAACAGCTTGTGCAATTGCAAAAGATTTAGGTATCTTAGAAGAAGGGCAAAAAGCTATGACCGGAACTGAACTTTCGACAATCTCTGATGCACAATTGATGGAGATAATTGAAGACTACTCTGTATATGCTCGTGTCGCACCAGAGCATAAAGTAAGAATTGTTAATGCTTGGCAAGCAAAAGGAAAAGTAGTTGCCATGACTGGAGATGGTGTCAACGATTCACCGGCTTTAAAAACTGCTGATATTGGTTGTGCCATGGGAATTACCGGAACAGATGTAGCTAAAGGTGCAGCAGCAATGATTTTAACTGATGATAACTTTGCAACAATTATCAGTTCAATTGAACAAGGACGTGGAATTTATGACAATATCAAAAAAGATGTTCAATTCCTTCTTTCAACAAATATTGGAGAAGTAGTTACAATCTTTTTATCATCATTTATTTCACTAGTGACACCTTATAACATTGGAGTTCCATTATTGCCAATCCATTTATTGTGGGTGAACTTAATTACAGATAGTTTACCTGCTTTTGCACTAGGTATGGAACCTATTGAAAAAGACGTTATGAAAAGAATGCCAAGAGAAAAAGATGAAAGTTTTTTTGCCAATCATTTAGGCTTTACAATAGTTTGGCAAGGTATTATGGTGGGGGCTCTTACTTTAATAGCTTATTTGTATGGTAATCATATCAATCATGAAACTGGTATGACAATGGCTTTTATTACATTATCAGGTGTACAATTAATTCATGCATTTAATGTGAAAAGCCATTATTCAATATTAAACAAATCATTATTTAATAACATCTATTTGTGGGGAGCATTATTAATTGGTGTTGGACTTCAAGTTCTCATTATAAGTATTCCATTTTTCAGTGATTTATTTAAATTAGTTCCAATTACACCTACACAATGGTTAGTATGTATTTGCATATGCTTATCAACTGTTGTAATTTGTGAATTGGTAAAACTATTCCATCGTATAATACGTAAATAATCAAAAAAACCTACATCAATAAATTCATATCATCTTGTTTAAACAAGTAATTGATTTATTTCATGTAGGTTTTTAAGTTTATAGTTAAATGACTTGAATTAATAAATAATATAAATTAGAATGACACATTTTAGACCAAATACTATAGGTTTCAAATTCATCTTCTTCACATTCATCAAAATGATCAGCTAACAATTGCTTAAACTTTTCAAAATCATCACCATGAATTGTGCAAGTAATATTTCCTTCACAATGATCATTCATTCTAGCATAAGGACGAACTGGTGAAAAAGATAACTTTTCAAAATGAATATCAAAATTTTTAATTATTTCTTGAAAATCATTATAAACTGTTTCATCTTCTGATGATAAAACAAAATGGATTACAATATTTTTCATAATTATCCTCCTTGAAAAATATTATAACATAAAATTATATTAAGGTTTAGAATGTTTTGCAACAATCTCAATAATCTCTTGAACCATTTCTTTACTATTAGGATTTAACATGTTAATAGTGGATGTAATTTCGTCAGTTAAATAATTTTCTTGTTTTAAACTAATCCTGTTAATAGCAATCGCGGGATCTATTTGTAAATAATTACAAATATCAATAAATAACTTAAAAGACATATTATGAGTTCCGTTTTCAATTTTAGAAATAGTAAAGATTGAAGTATTTATTGCTTCTGCCATCGTTTGTTGGGTTATCTTCAATTCTTTACGTCGAGTTCTTAAACGTTCACCTAATAATTTATTATTAAAACTTTCCATTAAATCACCTCAAATACTACCTTAAATATATTTACAAAACATTACTACACACATATACACCAATGTTGATGTAAGATGTAGTATAAATTATTTTGTGACCTTAGAGTTTATTTATACATTGTTTTTTAGTATAATATAAACGGTGATTAAAATGGAGTTAGAAAAACAATTAAATGCACAACAATATTTAGCAGCAACAAACGTTAATTCACATACACGAATTATCGCTGGTGCGGGAAGTGGAAAAACAAGAGTACTTACATACCGAATAGCCTATTTAGTTAAAGAACTAGGAATCGACCCACGAAAAATACTAGCAATAACATTTACAAACAAAGCAGCAAATGAAATGAAAGAACGTGTCGAAGCAATATTAGGTGGGACTACTTTAGGCTCTACAATTTGTACAATTCATTCACTATGTGTTAGAATTTTAAGAGAACATATCCACTTACTAGGCTATCCAAGATACTTTGTAATTATGGATACAGAAGATCAAAAAAGTGTCCTTAAAGATATATATAATGATTTAGGAGTAGATGTTAAATCAATCAGTTATTCAAGCATGATTTCTTCAATTAGTCGTTTTAAATACGCTAAAATGAGTGAAGAAAAATTGTTGGAATCTGCTAAAGGTTTTATTGGTGAAACATTAAAAGCACGTATATACGGTCGTTATTTGGACTACCAAGAAAAAAATATGTGTTTAGATTTTGATGATTTATTATTAAAAACAATTGATATTTTTGAAAACTTTCCTGTCGCTTTAGAATCATGGCAACATCGTTTTCAATACATCCATGTAGACGAATTTCAAGATGTTAGCCAAATTGAATACAATATTGTTAAATTTTTAGCAGGAAAACACAACCTAGTTTGTGTAGTGGGTGATCCAGATCAAACTATTTATTCTTTTAGAGGTGCAGATGTAAATTATATTATTGACTTTGATTCGGATTATGAAAATGTTAATACTATTTATTTAAACCAAAACTATCGTTCAACTAAAAAAATTCTAAATAGTGCAAATACACTTATTCGCCATAATACACATCGTTTAGAAAAAGATTTATATTCCAACTTAGATGAAGGAAAAGATATTATACATTATAGCGGTGCCAGCCCAGAAGAAGAAGCAAACTTTGTAATAGATGAAATTAACAACATCATCGAAAATGTTGAAGGTGTAAATTATAAAGATTTCGCAATATTATACCGTGCCAGTTACTTATCACGACCATTTGAACAAGCGTTACTACGCAATAAAATGGCTTATAAAATATATGGTGGACTTCGCTTTACAGAACGTAAAGAAGTTAAAGACGTTTTATCATATTTAAGAGTAATTGCTTTTCAAGATGACTTAGCAATGCTTAGAATCATCAATGTCCCAGGAAGAGGCATTGGGAAAAAAACACTTGATAAAATTATAAATTATTGTTCAATACGTGGTTATAGTATTTACAAAGGAATAAAACAAGAACTTAATGAGATTGGATTATCTACAAAAGTAAAAAAAGCATTAAATTCATTAATAATGATGGTTGAATCGATTAAATTTGAACTTAATTCATTTAATATCGATTTAGTAGAAGCGATTGATTTAATACTTGAACAATCTGGCTATATGGAAATGCTTAAAATTGACAACGAAGAAACTCGTATTGAAAATGTGTTAGAAATTAAAAATATGGCAAGCGACTTTTTAAAAAGATATGATGGTGATTATCCATTAGAAGAGTTTCTACAAGAACTCCCTTTAACTAATCTTCAAGAAGATAATGAAGATGATGAACAATTTATTTCATTAATGACGATTCATATGTCTAAAGGACTTGAATTTAATTATGTATTTGTCATAGGGTTATCCGATGATGTTTTTCCTAGTTTTAGAAGCATTGTAGAAAATGGAGATGATGGACTTGAAGAAGAACGACGTTTAGCCTATGTCGCTTTCACAAGAGCAAAAAGACAATTGTATCTATGTGATAGTCAGGGTTATAGTTTTGTTACAAAAAGTCCAAAACTAACTTCACGTTTTGTTGATGAAATAGGGATAAAAGGCGTAAGTCACAAAGGAAAAACACAAAAATTCAAAACAAGCGATTATATAAACATTCATGAAACAGCAAAAGAGAAAATTGGCAATAACAATATAAATGACTTCAAAGTTGGTGATCACATTAATCATCAAATGTTTGGTAAGGGAGTAATTGTTAAAATTGATGGACAAATGATTGATGTGGCATTTGCAATGCCATATGGAATAAAAACATTGTTGAAAAATCATCAAGCAATTTCAAAATTATAAATTTAAAACCAGTGTCTTAATAAAAACATGTAGTTATGAAATACTATGTTAATTTAAAAGATAAAATTCATTTTGATTGACCACATGATACAGGTCTCAACACTTTACTTTTTAACAATATAAAATCTTTTCGTTTTATAACAAATTAACACATCACATTTAAATGAAATTATAATATTTTAAAAAGGGTGATTTTCCATGTGTTAGATGGCCAATCAAAAATTAATTATAAATTATTTAAAAAATATATTATGCAAGGAGTTAGAAAAAATGTTAAAGTTTAGATATGATACACAATTATTAATTGAAGGAAAAAATTTAAATGAAGAAGCAATTAACGATTATTTTAATAATCATTTTCAAGGCGATTGTTTATTAGCTGTAGGTGATGAAGAATTAATTAAAATACATTTTCATACAAATGAGCCATGGAAGGTTTTAGAATATTGTGCTTCATTAGGAGAAATTTTTGATATTGTAGTAGAAGACATGGAACGACAATCTAAAGGGTTAAAGGGATAAAGAGGTAATTGAAATTTTTAGTAAGTTGTAAATCACTGTAAATAAATTAAAAAAGATTAAAAAGAGATAGGAATAGAAAAATAAAAAAATTAAAAAAGGCGAAGCATAAATCATAAGCAATGTAAAAGTAAAAGCAAGGAAAAAAACAATAATCCAAAAAACAAGATGTAGAAAT
>JAGZJH010000004.1 GCA_018365815.1 Erysipelotrichaceae bacterium | reverse complement strand
TTGGGCTGTTCGCCCATTAAAGCGGTACGCGAGCTGGGTTCAGAACGTCGTGAGACAGTTCGGTCCCTATCTGTCGTGGGCGTAGGAAGTTTGAGAAGAGCTGTCCTCAGTACGAGAGGACCGGGATGGACACACCAATGGTGAACCAGTTGTCACGCCAGTGGCACAGCTGGGTAGCTAAGTGTGGAAGGAATAAACGCTGAAGGCATCTAAGCGTGAAATCCCCTTCAAGATGAGACTTCCATGAGCAATCAGGAGACCCCTTGAAGACGAGAAGGTAGATAGGTCAGGAGTGTAAGCATAGTGATATGTTAAGCGGACTGATACTAATAGGTCGAAAACTTAACCTAGAAAAGAAGTTATTATCCAGTTTTGAGTGAGAGCTCAGAGGAAGTCTGGTGATGAAGGAACACAGAAGTTAAGCATCTTAACGGCGAAGATAGTGCGCAAGTGCGAAAATAGCAAGTTGCCAGGCGATTGGTATCCTTATGGATACCTTTTTTATTTATAAAATTTAATCTTATTTATTGCACTTAATCTATATACTTGTTATGATAATAACAACGATATACAAAACTTCATAAAATTTGTTAATAAAGTAATATTAAAAAGTTATTTAAAAATTCTTTATATTTACTGATTTAATAAATGTTACTTAAAATATATTTTTATTATAAACTATGTGAATTGTTCCATACTATTATATAGATTCTATGATAAATTAAAATTTTTTAATTAGAAAATTTTTAATGAAGTTTTTGCTCGTATAATAAAAAAGAAAGTAGGGGAAATTATGGCAGATTTAAAATTTTTAGAAGAAATGACTTTGGCTAAGGGGATTTCCGGTTTTGAAAAAGAAGCAACACGTGTAATGAAAAAATATTTACAAGATTGTTCAGATGAAATTATTTATGATAATTTAGGAAGTATTGTAGGAATAAAAAAAGGAACATCTGATTTAAAAGTAGCGATTACCGGTCATATTGATGAAATTGGTTTTGTTATTAAAGAAATTACAGATGCAGGATATATTAAAGTCCATCCTATCGGTGGTTGGATGGGACAAAATATTCCTGCTCATACTGTAAACATCACTACACGCGATGGTAAAGATATTGTGGGGGTATTTGGTTCTATTCCACCTCATGGTCAAGGTCCAGAAGCAAGAAATAAAGTCACTGCGCCTGGTGATGCTTTTTTAGATATAGGCGTTGCGAATAAAGAAGAAGTAAAAGCATTAGGAATTCGTATAGGAGATCCTATTACACCACGCTCAGAATTTATGCAAATGGCTAATCCTAAATATTTAATGGCAAAAGCATGGGATGATCGCGTAGGAGCTGCTATTGCAGTTGACGTTTTGCGAAACTTAAAAGATACAACAACTATAGCTAATATTTATGCATGTGGAACAGTACAAGAAGAAGTTGGTTTACGTGGAGCAAAAACTGTTGCTCAAATGATTCAACCTGACGTTGCGTTTGCAATTGATGTTTGTTTTTCAAAAGATTTACCTGAAGGAATGAAAGGTGACGTTAAACTTGGATGTGGTGTGACATTAGGTGTATTAGATGGCAGTGTAATTGCTCATACTGGATTATTAAAAGAAATGGAAAAAATTTGTGAAGAATTAAATATTAACTATGTTCATGATGTTTTAACTGCTGGTGGAACAGATTCAGGTGAAATTCATAAATCAGGTTCTGGGGTTGTAAATATGACATTATCAATTCCATCAAGATATATGCACTCTCATCGTACAATTATTCATGAAGACGATTATGATGCAACAGTTAAGGTATTAACTGAATTTTGTAGACGTATAACTCCTGAACTATTAGAAAACATCAAAAAAGATAAACAATAAGACGGGTAACCGTCTTTTTGACATTTTCACATAATTTAGGAGTATTTTTCATATATTCTTCAATTAAAATAAAGATGATTAATTTTTACATAAATAGGGTATAATTATATGGGAGGTTTTTTAAATGATTCAAAGAAATTTTTTGAAATATGTAATTATAGTAATAATTATTGTACTCTTAGGATCAAACATCTATTTATTTACTGAAGTTAAATCGTTGAATAAAAAAATATCAGGATCCAATTCAGCAGCTAATTCTAATAATACTGTTGAGAAAGTAGATTATGATGTATCTACAAACGCAGTTGATGTTGTAAAGGAAGTTAAAGATAGGGTTGTTGGAATTCAAGTATTTAATAATTCACGATTAGCAGGAAGTGGTAGTGGTGTAATCTATGAAGTAAACGGTAAAGAAGCCTATATTATCACCAATCATCATGTTATTGATGGCGCACAACAAATAGAAGTTGTTTTTAGCAATGGTGAATCTGCTGAAGCGACATTAGTAGGTAGCGATCAATATGGCGATATTGCCTTGCTTAAATTAACAGGTGAAGTAGAAATGGAAGCTATGAAAATAGGTGATTCAAGTTTATTAGATGCCGGTGAACCAGTTTTAGCCATTGGAAGCCCACTGGGTATTGAATATGCAGGAACTGTTACACAAGGTATTGTATCTGCTTCAACTCGTGTTGTTTCAATGGATATTGACGGAAACGGAACGGATGATTGGGATATGCAAGTTATTCAAACAGATGCTTCAATTAATCCGGGAAATAGTGGTGGTCCCTTAATCAATATGGCTGGTGAATTAGTTGGAATTACTTCAATGAAATTATCAGATACGGAAGGAATGGGGTTTGCTTTACCAATTAATGATGTTGTTAAAGAAGTAGAA
Organism: Erysipelotrichaceae bacterium; assembly: GCA_018365815.1. Lineage (GTDB taxonomy): Bacteria > Bacillota_I > Bacilli_A > Erysipelotrichales > Coprobacillaceae > Beduini. The sequence continues at coordinate 81,070 of JAGZJH010000004.1, read as the reverse complement.
CAAATCAAAAACACAGGAAAAGTTGTAAGACCAGTATTAGGAATTTCTGGATTATCAATTAGTGACTTATCTTCAATAGAATTAAGAATGTACCGAATTAACACTACAGCAAGTGACGGTGTTTATGTTGCGGAAGTAAGCAAAGGTTCTGCTGCTGATAAGGGCGGAATAAAAAGTGGCGATGTAATTGTGAAATTTGATGGTGAAGATATTACCACATACAAGAGTTTTTTAACTAAATTATACTCAAAAGCACCTGGCGATACTGTCAATATTACCGTAGATCGTAATGGTGAAAACGTTGATTTATCAGTTACATTAACCGAAGGATAAGATATAAAACAAACATTTTAAACAGTGATGCTAAAGTGTTTGTTTTTCTTTTGGCGAATTTATGTACAAAATACTAAAATTAATGTAAAATAACTAAATGTAGAATTTTAATAAAAAACTAATGGTGGTGAATATATGAAAAAAATAGATAGAATACATTTAATTATTGCAATTGTTTTAAGTATTGCACTGATTATTTCTTTAACTCTACAATATTCCAATTTTAAATTCCATACTTTTGAAAATACTTCTACTAAAATACAAAGATATTTTGCAAACAGTGAAGATTATAAAATTGATTTTTTTGAAGTAGTTAAACAAGATAATGAATATCATATGAGAAATGGCCGTTTAAAGGTATTGAATAGTGAAATTAATCAAGATAATTTGAATCTTATGCTTCAAGTGGATAATCAAGAAACCCAACTCATTTTAACAAAAATTGCTGATAATGAGTATACTATTAACTCACAGGCCCTGTCGATTAATCAATTAGGTGATTTAAATCTAAAGATAAATGATGATGTATTACAATTAGAAAAATTAAACTACACATTGTTAAATGGACAAAATAAGAATTATCGATTGAATGATGTTGCAATTTACCAAAATACAATTCATTTTGGCTATTTAAATAATATCCAAAAAGAAGTGATTAGTGAGCAATATCCTGAAATTCAAATTGAGTATCGTTATGCTAATGCCAATAGTAAAAGTGATGATCCTTATATTGTGTTTTATAGTCAAAGCGGAAAAACAAATGAAGTTATTACACAAATGGAGGATTTAATCAAAGACGTTAAAATGCCAAATGATTTAGTTTTAGAAGACTTACCAATCAATGTTGTCATTATTTTAAAAGGTGAAGAGGATTTAGTTTTTAGTATTGATTTAAAAAGAAAGTAGGTCAAGTAATGAGACAAGATTTTATTTATATTATTAAAAACAGTATTATCAGTTTATTTATTGTTTTGTTTTCAATGATATTTACTTTTATGAAAGTATATCAAATAAAATTTGCAAATGCTTTGATGATGCTAAAAGAATGTGATATTTACACATTAACATATTGCTTTGAATTAATTTTATTAATGATAGTTTTATTTGAATTATGGAAAATTTTAATTGATGCCATAGATTTGAATTATCAAAAGTATGTGATTATTGCTTGTTCAATCACGATGTTTATTATCATTTTTTTACCCATAGATCTTTTATTTAAATTAATAGCAGAGTTTTTTATTGTTGTTTGTATATTGAGAATTGCATATCAATTTGTTAAAAATAAATAAGCACATTGTTGTGCTTATTTAAGTAAAGATGAGAGAGTTTGACAAATATTCTGTTGACTGTTTTGATCTAATGATAAGTAGTAATCTTCAAATAGTACCCCTAAGCCGGGTAATACTGCTTCGTCTGAAGAATGAATACTATCATTTAAAATATGTTGAATTTCAGTGACGTTACTATTTTTTAAACGTTGGTGAATTGCTTCTCTAATATCCATTATTTTCGCCCCTTTCAATAGCATTATAGTCAAATTTAAAGGAGATAAACATGAATGAATTAAAGTTTATTGAAATAGATGGTAAAAAGATGAGTTATCAGTTAACTTATAAAAAAATTAAAAAAGTTTATCTTAGAATAGAAGAAGGTCAAATATTGATTAATGCGCCTTATCATTGTTCAATTTCATTTATTGAAAATATGATAAAAGAGCATTGGGATTCAATTTTAAACAAGATTGATCAGTATCAACCGATGTATGATTATCAAGATGGTGGGTATGTCATTGTCTTTAAACAACGCTATCCAATACATTTAGTTGATTTGAATTATAAAAAGGCTGTTTTTAAAGAAAATGAAATTATTGTATATGATAAACATATTGAGCAGGTTTTAGATAAGGAATTGAAAAAGTATTTACTTGAGTTGATTTATAAATATGTAGAATTTTATGTGTCAAAAGATCAACGACTACCTTTTCCTAAAATTACTTTAAAAAAGACAAAACGACGTTATGGGGCTTGTTTTTATCGTGAGGGCCGTATTTCGTTTAATCCAATTTTAATTCATTCAAGTAAAGCATTTATTGAATATGTGGTAGTTCATGAATTATGCCATTTTATTGAACCTAATCATTCGCCGGCTTTTTATCATGAAATTGAACAAAAATTGCCTAATTATAAAACAATTTTAAAGGAGGAAAAAGAGCATGATTACATCGACGAGTAATCCTAAAATTAAAGAGTTATGTAAACTTAAACAAAAAAAATATCGTGATTTAAAACGATGTTATTTAGTTGAAGGGGCGCATTTGGTTGAAGAATCGCATCGAGCAGGGGTGTTAGTTGAAGTGGTGACAAGTCAACCACAATTATATCAATATGAAAATATGATAGAAGTAAGTGATGAAGTGATTGCTAAGTTAGCTTTTACAAATTCACCCCAACCTATTATAGGGATCTGTCAAATGAAGATACAAGCATTTGATTTGAAAAAATCACGTTATGTTTTGCTTGATGATTTGCAAGATCCCGGAAATATTGGAACAATTGTTAGAACTGCTTTAGCGTTTAATTATGATGGTGTTATTTTAAGTGAAAATAGTGTAGATCTATATAATGATAAGTTTATTCGTTCAACGCAAGGAGCGTGTTTTCATATTCCTTGTATAAAAGCAAATTTAGTAGAAGTGATTAAACAATTACATGATGAGGGTGTTTGTGTTGTGGGAACAAGTTTACATGACGCTAAAGAAATTAATACTATTCAAGGTTTAAAAAAAGTTGCCATTGTTCTTGGCAACGAAGGAAATGGAGTAAGTGAAAAAGTTTTAGAGTGTTGCGATCAAAATGTTTATATTCCAATTCAAAAAGCAGAGTCATTAAATGTAGCGATTGCAGGTGGAATATGTATGTTTCATTTTAGATAGTCTAAAATAATTTGATAAGATTCAATCAATTTTTCTACATTATAGTGGTAGCAATTTGCAGGGCTAGTAGAAGGTAGTTCATAATGGGGTAAGTTAATTGTAGGTTTTAAATATTTTTTATACAATTGACTTGCTTTTGAACCGGTTGTAAAGATCGCTTGGATATTAGCTTGTTTTAAAATGAGATTTAAGTCATTGACTTGTGGATTTTTAATGGATTGGTCATTAGAATTAATAATATCACATGAGGCTAGTACGTCCCATAAAGCGATTTGGTGTTTTAAAGCAAATTCTGTTTTTTGGACATTTGTTGTAGGAAAGGGTTCATCAAAAATATGGGCGAGCACTTTCCAAAAACGATTTTGAGGGTGACCATAATAGATATTGTTTTTCCTAGAGGCAGTAGAGGGCATTGTGCCTAAAATAATTATTTTTGAATTTTGATTAAAAATAGGGGGAAGTGTATGCGTAATGTGTTGATATTTTGTATCCATATGAAATCTCCTTTTTTAAATTTTAACATGGTTTATGGACATTGTCTAAAATATCGGTGAAAAAAGATTGTTTTTATTTTTTAATAATGGTATTATACAAATATATCAAATACTTTGATAAGGACAAGTAGATAATATTAATGTTTCAGAGAGAAAAAGTAATGGTGTGAACTTTTTTACAGGCATATTATTGAATTCACCTTGGAGTGTGGCTAATCCCCACCGCTAGGCAGCGTTAAAGCATTGAGAGCATGAAAATTATTTTTTTCATGAATTAGGATGGTACCGCGATCACTCGTTCCTATTTTTTTTAGGAACGTTTTTTTATTTGAATGAGGAGGAAACTATGAGTAAAGAATTATTACAGATTAAAGAAGAAGCAATGCGTAAGATTGAAGAATGTGACAATTTAAAGTTACTTAACGAATTAAGAGTGCATTATTTAGGAAAAAAAGGACCAATTCAAGAAGCAATGAAGCAAATGAAAACTTTAGCACCTGAAGAGCGTTCTGCTTTTGGTCAAATTTCTAATGAAGTTAAACAGGCAATTACTAATGCAATCGATGCAAGAAAAGTGAAATTAGATGAAGAAGCTTTGACTAAGCAAATTGAAAGTGAAACAATTGATATTACACTTCCTTCATATCATTTAGACTATGGAACAAAACATCCACTTAGTTTAATTGTTGAAGAAATTGAAGAAATGTTTTTAGGAATGGGTTATGAAATCGCCGAAGGACCGGAAGTTGAATTAGATCATTTTAACTTTGAGTTATTGAATTTACCAAAAGATCATCCAGCAAGAGATATGCAAGATACGTTTTATATTGATGAAAATACAGTGATGCGTACTCATACTTCACCAGTGCAAGCAAGAACGATGCTAAAAAGAGAGGGAAAAGGACCAATTAAAGTAATTTGTCCGGGTAAAACTTATCGTAAAGATGATGATGATGCCACACATTCACATCAATTTATGCAATGTGAGGGATTGGTGATTGATAAAAATATTACCATGGCTGATTTAAAAGGAACTTTAGAAGTATTTGCCAATAAAATGTTTGGTGAGGGACGTCAAATCCGTTTTAGACCTTCATTTTTCCCATTTACAGAACCCTCAGTAGAAGTGGATATTTCTTGTTATAATTGTGGAGGAAAAGGTTGTTCAATTTGTAAACATACTGGTTGGATAGAAGTATTAGGGGCCGGTATGGTTAATCCTAATGTATTAGATATGTGTGGTTTTGATTCAAATGTATATCAAGGATTTGCGTTTGGAATTGGAATTGAACGCATTGCTATGCTTAAATATGGGATTGATGATATTCGTCATTTCTATAATGATGATTTACGTTTTTTAAATCAATTTAATAGAAAGGATTCGTAATAATGAAAGTAAGTTTAAATTTATTAAATAATTATGTAAAAGTTGATGATATAGAACCTTCTAAATTAGCAGAGTTAATTACTTCTGTCGGTTTTGAAGTAGAGGGAGTTGAACAACTTGCTTATGGAAGTCATGTCGTTATCGGCCATGTTTTAGAATGCACAATGCACCCAGATTCTGATCATTTACATGTTTGTCAAGTAGAGGTTGCACCAAATGTGACATACCAAATTGTGTGTGGTGCACCAAATGTTAAAGCAGGTCAAAAAGTGATTGTTGCTTTACCAGGTTGTGAACTTGCAGGGGGCTTAAAAATTAAACAATCTATGATTAGAGGGGTAGAATCTAATGGAATGATTTGTTCTTTAAGTGAAATTGGAATTGATCAACGTTTCCAAAGTGAAGAACAAAAAGCAGGAATTGAAATTCTAGATCCTCTTGCACCAGTAGGTGAAGAAGCCTTAAATTATTTAGGATTAAAAGATACAATTTTAGATATTAGTTTAACTCCTAATCGTGCAGATTGTATGGCTTTATATGCTTTTGCTTATGAAGTGGGAGCAGTTTTAAATAGAGAAGTGACTTTACCAAAGTTTGATAAAGTTTTATCATTAAAAAGTGAAATTAAAGTGAGCAGCGAAACTGATAAATGTCCGTATTTTTCAGCAAGATTAATTAAAGGTGTGACAACAAAAGAATCTCCACAATGGTTAAAAAGTGCTTTAATGGCTAGTGGAATTAAGCCAATTAATAATATCGTTGATATTTCTAATTTTGTGATGTTGGAGATGGCTCAACCTATTCACATGTATGATTATGATAAATTAAATCGTAAAGAGTTTGTGGTTAAAACTGGATTTAATGAAGAAGTGGAGTTATTAGATGGGCAAAAATACCAAATTAATGAAGAAGATATTATCGTTTCAACTGATGGATCAATTGCTTGTGTGGCCGGAGTGATGGGATCTAATGATACTAAAATTGAAGATACTTCAACGAATATTGTGATTGAAGTGGCTTCTTTTAATGGCGCTAGTTTAAGAAAAACTGCTCGTCGTTTGAATTTATTAACAGATGCTTCACAACGTTATGTAAAAGGAGCATTAGATGAGTCTAAAAGTGTTGAGGTGATTGATAGAGTTACAACTTTATTACTTGAATTAGCTGATGCCAAAGAAGTTTATGAAACAGTCTCTACTGGATTAAATATTAAAAAACATGTAGTGAGTTTACGTGAAAATCGTGTCAATGAATTGTTAGGAACAAATATTAGTGTTGATGAAATTAAAGATATTTTTAATCGTTTAAAATTTGAATATACTCAAAGTGGCAGTAAAATCGATGTGTCTGTTCCAACACATCGTCATGATATTACACTAGAAGCAGATTTAGTTGAAGAAGTCGCTCGTTTATATGGCTATGATCATATTCCTTCTTCTTTACCTTATATGCCTACCACAAGTGGTGTTAGAAATGTGCTTCAAAGTCGTCGTCAAATGATTAAAAATAAATTAGTGGAATTAGGGTTACATGAAGTTATTACTTACTCATTAGTTTCACCTGCAATGTCTACAAAATTTAATTATTTCCATACAAATTCATCAATAAAATTAATGTCTCCATTAGGTGAAGAAAGAAGTACAGTACGTCAATCAGTCATTCCAAGTTTATTACAAACTATTAACTATAACCAATCACATTCAATTAAAGATGTTAATGTGTTTGAAATTTCAAATACTTACAGTAATGATCAAGAAGTTAGTGTGTTAGGGATTGCTTGTAGTGGGGTGTATTCATCAAATAAATGGCAAAAAGCAATTAAAGAAGTTGATTTTTATGTGGTAAAAGGATTTGTTGAAAATATCTTTAAACAAATTGGTATTGAAGAATCACGTTATCAATTAGTAAGAGTTGAAAAAGAATGCCAAAATTTACACCCTGGTCGTAGTGCGTATATTAAAATTAATAAAGAAATCGTAGGGTATATCGGACAAGTTCATCCACTTGTACAAAAAGAATATGAAATTAATACCACATATGTTTGTGAGTTAAATTTAAGTATGTTATTAAATTTAAAAACAAAGAAATTGAAATTTGAAAGTATTCCAATGTATCCTAGTGTATCAAGAGATATTGCTTTAGTTGTAAGTAAAGATGTTAATGCTTATGATATGGAAAGAACAATCAAAAGGGCAAGTAAAAAATTAGTTAAGACAGTTCATATTTTTGATGTTTATCAAGGAGAACATGTTGAAGTAGGGAAAAAGTCGATTGCATTTAATTTGATTTTCCAAGATAATACAAAGACTTTAAGCGAAGCAGAAGTGAATAGTTGTTTAGAAAATATTTTAGCTGCACTTGAAAAAGAACATCAAGCATATTTAAGAGGATAAACTGCAAAGAAATTTGCAGTTTTTTTAACACTTACAATTATATTTGTGAAAAGTTTATAGTAAAACGTTTTCAATTTGTTAAAAAAAGTTTATTTAAACTTTTTTATTTGTTGTAATTTGTATATAATATGCTTAAATAAGAAGGTGAGAGATTATTTATGAATTTTGTATTTATATCACCACAATTTCCTAAAACGTATTGGAATTTTTGTGATCGTTTAAAAAAGAATGGATTTAATGTATTAGCTTTGGGTGATACACCTTATCATGAACTTTCTAAAGAATTAATTTGTTCAATTACAGAATATTACTATGTACCTAGTTTAGAAGATTATGAGCAAGTGTATAAAGCAATGGGGTATTTTATTTTTCATTATGGTCGAATTGATTATTTAGAATCTAATAATGAATATTGGTTAGAAACTGATGCAAAGTTAAGAACTGATTTTAATATTGAAGGTTTAAAAGTAGAACAATTAAATGATTTTAAATCTAAGTCAGCAATGAAGAAATTTTATGAAAAAGCAGGTGTTAAAGTTGCTCGTTATCATTTAGTTAATGAAAATATTGATGAAGCAAGAAATTTTATTGATAAGGTGAACTATCCAGTCATTGTAAAACCGGATATTGGAGTTGGAGCCGCTAAAACTTATAAAATTAAAAATGATGCTGAGTTAGTAGAGTTTTATAATCATTTACCTGATGTTCAATATATTATGGAAGAATATGTTAATGGATTGATTTGTTCATATGATGGTATTGCCGATGAAAATCGTGAGATTGTTTTTGAAACATCGCATGAGTTTCCAAATCCAATTATGGATGTTGTAAATAATATTGACCATTTATCTTATTACTCACTTAGAGAAATACCTGAGGATTTAAAACGTGTCGGTCGAGCTACAGTGAAAGTATTTCCGACAAATAAGCGTTGTTTTCATTTTGAATTTTTTAGATTATTAGAAGATAAAGAGGGATTAGGTTATAAAGGAGAAATCATTGCTTTAGAAGTTAATATGCGTACTCCTGGTGGGTATACAGCAGATATGATAAATTTTGCGAATGATTTTGATTTATATGATGCCTATGCGAAAATGATGAAAGGTGAAAAGCCACAATATGATCCAAATCATCGTCCATATTTTTGTATGTATGTTTGTCGACGAGATCATATGAACTATCTTCATAGCCATGAGGAAATTATGGAAAGATATCACGATGTTATTAAAATGGCTGAAAGAATGCCAGAAGTTTTATCAGGTGCAATGGGAAATCAAATGTATACAGCAATATTTAGTGATTTTGAAGATGCTAAAGAATTTAGAGCATTTATTCATGAATAATGAGGTGGTTAAATGAAAGTAGAATATTTTAAAGAATATAGCCAATGCTTAAAAAGAGATATGGAGTTTAAAGTTTATGGTTATACGGGAATGCCAATTTTAGTTTTCCCTGCTCAAAACGGTCGCTTTTATGATTTTGAAGGTTTTGGTATGGTTGAGAGTGTGGCTACTTTTATTGAAGAAGGTCAAATTCAATTGTTTTGTTGTGATAGTATAGATGGTGAATCGTGGTCAGATCAATATGGTGATCCGGCTAGACGTATTTATAATCACGAACAATGGTATTATTACATTTGTGATGAATTAGTACCAATGATATATCAAATTAATCATTCTAATGACCCCATTTTAACAACAGGTTGTAGCATGGGAGCAACGCACGCTTTGAATTTTATGTTAAGAAGACCGGAGCTTTTTAAAGGAACTATTGCGATGAGTGGATATTATGATTCTGATTTATTTTTTGATAATTACGTAGATGAATTAGTCTACAAAAATTCGCCAATTAAATATATAGAGAAAATGAGTTATGATCACCCATTTGTTGAAAAATATCGTCATATGCCAATTATTATTAGTTGTGGACAAGGTGCATGGGAAGACGATATGTTAAGAAGTATTTATCGTATTAAAGAATTGTTTGAAGCAAAGGATATTCCGGTTTGGATTGATTTATGGGGGTATGATGTAAATCATGATTGGCCGTGGTGGCAACGCCAATTTCCATACTTTTTAAAATCAATTATAGAATAATAAAAATCATTAAAACTGTTTAAAAACTGATAGGTTGTGGAGGATTTAAATATTTAAAAGTATATTTTATATATCTAACACCTACACAATTGTTTTCATCCAAAAAGGGTTTAACTCGATAACGAAAATTAAAAATAAGACATTTCAAAAATGATTGTATTAAATATTCATTAATGAAATCTCTTTTTCTTATATTTACTCTAAAATAAAAAAGAATAAAAAACTTGCAGCCTAGAATTAATAGACTGCAAGTTTTCAATTGCGATAACGATTAACAATGATTTCTTTTGCTTTTATTTCATATGTATCATCTAATTTTTCTAATGTAATAGGACCATATTTTAAACTAAGTGCTGTTTCTAATAGTTCATCACATAATTCAGGGTTTTTAGAAAATAGAGGCCCGTGAAGATAAGTTCCAATAGTATTTTTATAACGACATCCTTCTGTTCCATCTTCACCATTATTTCCTAATCCATAAACTACTTTTCCTAAAGGTTTTAAATCATTAATAAAAGTTTTTCCTGAATGGTTTTCAAAGCCAACATAATAAGTTTGACCATCGTGAATGACGATATTATCAATAGAACGTTTTGAGCCTTTATCAGTATAAATATTTAAAATATCTAATCCTTCAAGTTTTTGTTCATCAGCCGAAATGTAATATTTACCTAATAATTGATACCCACCACAAATTGCGATAAAAACTTTATTGTTTTCAACATATTGTTTTAACTGTTCACGTTTAGTTTGTTTCAAGTCTTTAGAAACAATTCCTTGTTCAAAGTCTTGTCCGCCACCAAAAAAAACAATATCATATAAATCCGGATCAAATTCATCACCGATTGTGATGTTATGAATAATAGCTTTTATTCCTCGTTTTTGTAATCGGTATTGCATAATTAAAATATTGCCTAAATCACCATAAGAGTTTAGTAAATCAGGATATAAATGACAAATATGTAGTTCCATAATTTTACCTCCAGTAATTTTTAATATAGCCTTTACTTTGTAAATAACGACGATAATCAAGCATTGCAGTATAAGTTAAAGTAGCATAAATACGAGTTGATGTGGACTTAATAATAGCTTTAGTTAATGTGTCATAGTCGTCAAAAACATGAAGTTGATCAGTATGATTAGTGGCAACTTTTAAACGAACTGCCATATCATAAGCACGTTTACCACTAATATAATATTCTTCAATTGATAAAGTGGCTAATTTTTCTAAATGTACATCATAAATCCATGATACATCAGTTCCATCAGCATAGTTATCATTCAACATAAACAAACAAGAAAAAGGTTCTTTATCTAAAGCAATTGTATCAATTGTTTGGTTAAATCCAGCAGGATTTTTGACTAAGAAAATTGTGACTTGATGACCTTCAATATCAATCATCTCTTGTCTTCCAAACCTTGATTCTTGTGTTGCTAAAACATTAGAAATAACGGTTTTAGGTAATTTTAAATAAGAAGCAATGCTATAGGCAGTTAGGGCATTATAAATATTATAAAGCCCAGATTGAGAAATTTGATACTGTTCATCATTGATTTTAACTGTTGAACCATAAGGCAACATTTCGATAATTTCATTGACGGAATCGTTTAATTGGGGACGTTCATATCCACAATGAGGACAATGATATTTTCCTAAATGATTATAGGTTACAAATGAATATTCATAAGGGTGATGACAAAAAATACAATGTTTAGCATCTGTATTTGTTTCAACATTCTCTTCTTGGTTGTTAGTCGTATTAAAGCCATAAAAAATCTTTGGATTTAAAACTTCTAATCCACCTAGTAATGGTTCGTCACCATTTAAAATTAAAGTTGTATCTTGATGATAACGAACACCTTTCATAATTTTTTCTAATGTCGTATAAACTTCACCATAACGATCTAATTGATCTCTAAATAAATTAGTAATACAAATTACTTCAGGTTTAACAAAGCGACAAATTAAGGGTACGTTGGCTTCATCAATTTCAATCACTGCAATTTGTTGTCTTGAAGAAAAATAATGATAATGATCGATAAATGAAGTAATTATTCCCCATTCCATATTTGCTCCACTGACATTTGAAAAACATGGGATATTAGCTGCTTTTACCATATTGTAAATCATACTTGTGGAAGTGGTTTTACCATTGGTTCCGGTAATTAAAATAATTCGTGTATTTTTAGACACATATGCCATAATATCAGGACATATTTTTTTAGCGATTTTGCCTGGTAAACTGGTTCCTTTTTTAAATCCTTTTTTTAAAATAAAAGAAGATATTTTACAAGCTAAAATAGCTGTAGATGATTTAATTGACATAATTGACCTCCTTTGTTTGTTTCATTATATTATTTTATATACGAAATGTAAAATCTTATTTAATGATAATTGGATAACCTTGATACTCACGTTTAATTAAACTTTGACGTTCTTGTATTGGTAAGGCGTAACAATATAATTTAGTTGCTTTAAGTTCAAGTTGTAATAAAGGACTGTCAATGTTTGCAAAATTACTGATAATTTTAACTGGGCAGTCTTTTTTTATTTGATGAATATAATTTCTTCCTTTTGTATTCATTCCTAAAATACGAATGTAATCAATAGGATAAAAACTATGAGTTTGATTCATTAAAATGGAAATAACTGTTCGTCGTATTCTTGAAGCAGTATATCTTTTTGAAGTCATGAGTTCAATAAAACATTCCATAGATGTGGCTGCGTTTATTTTTTTAATCATTAAACGTTCAATTCCTTCTTCAACTAAATGAATATCCTCTAATCTAGTTGATAAATTAAGTTTATAATACAATAAATCAAAATAATTCTCTAAATCAATAGGATTTTTTTGAAGCAGTGAAGCCATAGGGGTCGAGTGACTTGAATCAATTTGATTTTTAATTGCCAAACGAATACTTGTAGCACTGCTGATTTTTTGATTGAGCGTAGTATCATGAAAATGATTTGTTCTTTGAATGCTAATAGGAGTGATTGGATATTTATTTTTAACAATCTCTTTGACATAACTTAATGCTAATAAATCATTAGGCAGTGTAATTTGTTTATCAGTAATTTTTTTTAGTGCCTGGTTACAAGCATTAGGATATCTTAATCCATGTTTCATATATGATTTAACTAAATGATTATAAAGCTCTTCATTATTAAAAATAGTTGTGGCGATTTCGTTTAGTTCGCTAGGATTATTCCCTTCACTCCCAAAAACAATACAATCAACTTTTAAAGCGTTTAATAAAAACATTGCACCATAAGCAAAATAGTCGGCTGATTGACAAGCGTAGTTAAAAGGCAATTCAATGACCAAATCAACCCCATATTCTAATGCAAATTTAGTACGATCCCATTTATTAATAATTGCCGGTTCGCCTCTTTGGGTAAAATGACCGGACATTACAGCAATTAAAATATCACATTGACTGATTTTTTTAGCCTGTTCAATATGGTAAATATGACCATTATGAAAAGGGTTATACTCAACAATAATTCCACAAATTCTCATATAGTCCTCCTTTAATGTTTTATTATATTCTAACATATAATGAAAATAAAAACATTGTTAATGAAATTAAGTAGGAAAATAAGATATTCAAAGGTAATAATAATGGTAAATCCTAAATTTAGTGAAAATTAAAATTTACAATTATGTGATTAAGTGAATTTATGAAATTTAGATACAAATAAAACAAAATCGCTTATTTTATAGGGAAAAAAACAAATTTTATATTTTTGTTAAAGTATAATCATTTAGTGATTTACTAATTTATCAAAATAATAACATATTTATGTATGAAAAAAACAAATTCAAACAAAAATATTTTAAAATTAAATTAAAAAAGTATTGACAATTGTATACATTACGATTAAACTTAAAGCAAGAACTTTAAAGAGGGTTCTTAAAACAAAAATATTAATAAGGGGGATTTAAAATGAAAAAACTTTTAACATCATTATTAGTTGCAGCAATGATGCTAACAGGTTGTAGTGGAAATGATAGTTCTTCTAAGTTAACAGAATTCCGTGATACTGAACTTCAAGCAAACGAAGTTGAAACATGGAATATCTTAAATACTTATCAAGCTAGAACTATTCAAGTTTTGGCAAACTTCTCAGATGGGTTATTAGAATTTGACTCAAACAATAAGATTGTCGCTTCTGCAGCCGAAAAATGGGAAGCTAATGAAGATTCTACTGTATGGACTTTCCATATCAGAAAAGGAATGAAATGGTTAGATCAAGCAGGTAATGAAGTAGCAGATGTAACTGCTCATGACTTTGTTACAGCAGCTAAATATATTTTAACTCAATCTAACGGATCAAATAACAGTTCTCAAATCACTGGTATGGTTAAAGGTGCTAGTGAATTCTACACAGCAACTGATCCAGAAGCACCTGCTTCTCAAGAAGAATTAGATAAACTATGGGAACAAGTTGGAATCAAAGCAGTTGATGATTACACATTAGAATATACTATGATTACTCCAACTCCATATTTCGATACTTGCGTAACTTACGCTTCTTATTATCCAGCTCCAACTGATTTCTTAAATGAAAAAGGTGAAGCATATGGTACAACTCCAGAAAATATTTTATATAGTGGATGTTATAGATTAACTGAATATAATGACCGTGCTAATAAAACAATGGTTAAAAATGATAAATATTGGGATGTTAATAACGTTTCATTTGATAAAGTAACAGTTTTAATGATTGAATCAGCAAATAAAGCGTTTGAATTATTCCAAACAGGTGAAGTTGATAGAGCAGCTTTAACTCAAGAACAAGTTCGTACTGAAATTGCAAGTGGAAACGAACAATTAATTCAAAGTTTACAAGGTCCTTATGCAGCAAGTGCATATTTCAACTGGACAGTAAATGAATCATTACCAGGCGCAGCTGATTGGAATAAAGCTGTACGTAATGAAAACTTCAGAAAAGCATTCTATCATGGATTAGATTTCACAGAAGATATGAAACGTTTAGATCCAACTGATAGTTATACACAATTAATCGTTAATACTTTTACACCAGAAGGTCTATGTCAAACTTCTGATGGTACAGATTATACAAAAGTAGGGCCTTTAGCTGATTATGCAGGTGAAGGTGTTGCTACTCGCTTAGATGCAAATAAATTCAATGAATATAAAACTAAAGCAATGGAAGAATTAAGTGCAAAAGGTGTTTCTTTCCCTATTACAATGTACTTATATTATCAAGAAGGTAACCAAACTTCTGTTGAATCTTACGAAGTAAGAAAAGCTGGTTATATTAAAGCTTTAGGTGAAGATTTTATTAAAATTGAACCACAAACTTTTTTACAAAAATCATCAGAAATTACTAAAGAAAATAAACATTCAATGTTACTTGGAAATGGTTGGGGAGCTGACTATGGTGATCCATATAACTTCTTAATCCAAATTACTGATTTAGATGGTGCAACTATGAACCCAGCATATTCACACATGACTACTGAAAATTGTCCTGAATTAGCTGAATTAAATAACATGGTTGAAGCAGCTAATAAAATTATTGATTTAGATGATCGTTACATGGCATTTGCTGAAGCTGAAGCTTATGCACTTGAACACGCATTAGTTATCCCTGGTTATGCAATTGCTGGTAACGAATGGATTGTAACTAAAGTAAATCAATATTCTGTACCTAACCCAAAATATGGTTCAGCGCATAAAAAATACAAATATTGGGAAGCAAAAGCAGAAGCCTATACTGCTGAAGATATGAAAGCTCTTAAGGAAAAAAATCCTAACAGAAAATAGGTAAAATATGTTAAAGTATTCAATGAAAAGATTGTTGCAATCACTTGTAACAGTCTTTCTCATTATTACTATCGTATTCTTGTTAGTACGAATGCTTCCTGAGACAGGCTATTTTACAGAAGATCAACTTCTTAAATTAACTGATCAACAAAGAGAAGCACAATTAGTTATTATGGGTCTAAGAGACCATCCTTTAGAGCAATTATTTAGATTTTATAGGCAAGTTATTACTTTTGATTTTGGTACATCAATTAGATATTCTATTGGTAAACCAATTACTGATATTATTATGTCAAAATTCCCTATCTCAATTCGTTTTGGATTAATTTCATTAGTTATTAGTTTAGTATTAGGGGTAGGTTTAGGAGTGCAACAAGCACGTAAAAAAGGTAAATTAGTTGATGGTTTAGGAACTGTATATACAATTTTTGTTAACGCAGTACCACCATTAGTTGTTTATTCTTTGATCTTAGCGTTAGGTACTCGTGTATTCAAATTACCATCGCTATATAGTAAAACAAAATCACTTTCGGTTGTGTTACCAATTATCTCAATGTCGTTAGGTTCAATTGCTGGATATGCTTTATGGACTAGACGTTACATGGTAGATGAACTAAATAAAGATTACATTAAGTTAGCTAGAGCAAAAGGGTTACCTTATCAAACAATTATGACTAAACACGTTTTAAGAAATGCGTTTGTACCTTTAGTTCAATATTTACCAGCTTCATTTTTAATGACAATTGGGGGATCTTTATTAGTTGAACGTTTTTATTCAATTCCAGGTATGGGAAATTTATTAGTTGATGCAATTGGGAAACAAGATAATGCATTAATTCAATCTACTGTATTAATATACTCTGTACTAGGGGTATTAGGAGTATTTTTAGGAGATTTATTAATGATGGTTGTTGACCCAAGAATTTCAATTGATGGAAAAGGAGGTACTAGATAATGGAAAATGAAAAATTAACAGAAGAAGAATTATTTTCGCTAGTTGAGTACTCTCCAACTGAGGCTGAAAGAACAGGTTATTCGGATTATTCATATTGGAAATCAGTTTTTGCTAATTTCTTTAAAAATAAGCCGGCTGTAATTTTAATGATTATATTCTTTGCTTTGGTTATTTTCTCATTTGTAGCTTTGAAAATTGCAAAATTTTCTCCGTTTATGGACGCTAATACTGACTATGTTTATGTCAAACCAAATTCAACTTATTGGTTTGGTACAGATGCTATTGGTCGTGATTTATGGTCAAGAGTATGGTATGCTTCACAAATTTCATTAAAACTTGCTGCAATTGTTGCATTAGGTGAATGTGTTATTGGTGTAGTTATTGGTTGTTTATGGGGATATGTCAAACAATTAGATCGTTTATTAACTGAAGTTTATAACATTATTGCAAACGTACCAACAGTAATTTATTTAACTTTAATCGGTTATGTTGTTGGTCGTGGCTTTTGGGAATTAGCGATTCCATTAATTGCGACTGGTTGGTTAACAATGGCTAGAAATGTGCGTAATTTAGTGTTAATGTATCGTGATCGTGAATACAATTTAGCTTCAAGATGTTTAGGTACACCGGTTCATCGTATTTTAATTAAAAACCTTGTGCCTTACTTAGTAAGTGTTGTTATTTTAAGATTAGCTTTATCAATTCCAACAACTATTTCATTAGAATCAACACTTTCTTATTTAGGATTAGGACTTGGGGAAAATATTCCAAGTTTAGGGATTTTATTAAGAAATGCACGTACTGCGTTTTTAAATTTCCCTCACTTATTAGTTTTCCCTGCGGCAATTGTATCAATTGTAACTATTTCGTTTTATTTAATTGGAAATGCATTCTCTGATGCATCAGATCCAAGAAATCACGTATAGAGGAGGAGAAATTATGGAAAATAGAAAACCAATATTATCTGCTAAAGATATTGAAATCGAATTCACTTTACGTGGTAAAATTTTAAAACCTATTCGTAAATGTTCTTTAGATTTATATGAAGGTGAAACATTAGCAATTGTAGGTGAATCTGGTTCAGGTAAATCTGTATTTACTAAATCATTTATCGGTATGTTAGATAACAATGGTAGAGTTGCTGGTGGATCGATTATGTTTGAAGATGTAGATATTGCTAAATATACTAAAGAATCAGACTGGTTAAAAATTCGCGGTAAAAAAATCGCAATGGTTTTCCAAGATCCAATGACTTCTTTAAATCCTTTAAAAATTGTTGGGGAACAAATTAGAGAAGTTATTGAATTGCATCAAGGAATTAATGGAGAAGAATCTAAACAATTAGCTATTCAAATGCTTGAAAAAGTAGGGATTACAAACCCGGAATTAAGATATGGACAATATCCTCATCAGTTCTCTGGTGGGATGAGACAACGTGTTGTTATTGCAATAGCAGCTGCTTGTTATCCTCAAATTTTAATTTGTGATGAACCTACTACTGCTCTTGATGTAACAATTCAAGCACAAATTCTTGATTTAATTAGAAATTTACAAAAAGAAATGAACATGACTGTTATTTATATTACCCACGACTTAGGGGTTGTTGCAAACGTTGCTGATCGTGTTGCGGTAATGTATGCTGGTGAAATTGTTGAAGTGGGAAAAGTTGACGAAGTTTTCTATAATGCACAACATCCATATACTTGGGCATTATTATCTTCATTACCACAATTAGGAGAAAAAGGAGAAGAATTAGCAACAATTGATGGAACTCCACCTAATTTATATAACGAAATTAAAGGTGATGCTTTTGCGCCTCGTAATAAACACGCTTTAAAAATTGACTTTATTGAGAATCCACCTTATTTTAATGTTAGCGAGACACATAAAGCAAAAACTTGGTTATTAGACCCAAGAGCTCCTAAAGTAGAACACCCACAAGCAATACAAAAATTAAGAGAAAAGTTGAAAGGATAGGTCATTATGGAACAAAAAGAAAAAGTAATCGAAATAAAAGACTTACAAATTAGTTTCAAAATTGGTAAAACTAACTTTGTTGCAGTCGATGATGTTAATTTTGATATCTATCGTGGTGAAACTTTCTCTTTAGTTGGTGAATCAGGATCAGGTAAAACAACAATTGGTCGTGCTATTGTTCGTATTAACCCTACAAGTAGAGGAGAAATCCTTTTTAATGGTAAAAAAATTAACGGTAAAATTTCTAAAGAATTGGATAAAGAAGTTATTCAAAAATGTCAAATGATCTTCCAAGATCCAATGGCTTCATTAAATGAAAGAGCAAAAGTCGATTATATCATTTCAGAAGGTTTATATAATTTCAAATTATTTAAAGATGAAAAAGATCGTTCACAAAAAGTACAAAATGCTTTAAGAGAAGTAGGATTATTACCAGAATTCGCTTCTCGTTTCCCTCATGAATTCTCAGGTGGGCAACGTCAACGTATTGGAATTGCACGTGCTTTAATCATGGAACCTGAATTTGTAGTTGCTGATGAACCTATTTCAGCGCTAGATGTTTCAATTCGTGCACAAGTATTAAACTTATTAAATAACTTAAAGAAAAAACGTAATTTAACTTATTTATTTATTGCCCATGACTTATCTGTTGTACGTTTCATTTCAGATCGTATTGCAGTAATTCATAAAGGTAGAATTGTTGAATTAGCTGAAACAGAGGAGTTATTTAAAAATCCATTACACCCATATACTAAAGCATTACTTTCTGCGGTTCCAACACCGGATCCAGAAATTGAAAAACAAAAGAAACTTATTGTCTATGATCCATCTATTCATGATTATAGTGTTAATAAACCAAAATGGGTTGAAATCTTACCAGGACATTTTATCTATGCTAACGATGAAGAAATTGAAAAATATAAATCTGAATTAAAATAGGCGTTATGCCTATTTTTTTGTTTTCTTTAGAATATATTCTACTAAACTAATAAATATAATAAAAAGTTCCTTGAAGAAGGAACTAAATTAAATAAGTAATGATCACAGGAATTAACAAAACAACGGCACATATTAAATTTGAATATAATTTACAATATAACAATTGATTTTTAGTCAAGTGTTGATCGTTTTTAACTTCTGTTTCAACATAATCAATCATTTGTTTAGCTTTGTGTTTTGGAGCTTTTTTGATTTTATTATAATTAGTTGGAAGTCTTAAACCATCAAGTTTTAAATAATTAAACCATGCAAAGCCTAAAAACAAAAAAGCAAAAAATATAATTGGATAATTAATCATTGTTTGTAAGGGTGAAGATTTTATAGCAAAATCCCAAAAAATTGATGCGCAAGCAACAATAATTAATTTTTCAAACGTTTTTTTTATAATAATAGATTTCATGTTATCCCCCTTTTGAGGAATTATACCATAAAATATGGATTATATTAACTAAATAATAAAAAAAAGCATGAATAACATTGAATTATTTAATTAATATGATATAATATCACAGTGCTATTATAAGCATTGAAATTATAAGAAAATTAACGATTTGTCATAATAAATTGACTTTCTGTTTTTTTTCGATTATAATTTAAGTTGCGCTAGTTGAGGTGATTCTTTTGAAGTGGAATATACAATGGCTTTTAAAACAAAAAAATGGAGAATTTAAATTTTCAGATGAACTTGTTTTTCCTAAAGAGGCATTTCTTAAATTCAATAACTTGCTGGATTTAAAAAATGTTTATGTAGAAGGAAATGGACGTTTTGTCCCTAAAGATCGAAGATTATATGTTGATTTAAAAATCAAGGGCATAATGGTTTTACCTTGTGCATTGACTTTAGAAGAAGTCGATTATCCATTTGAAATTGAATCCACTGAAGTGTTTTCTTTCGATAAGCCTTTACCTGAAGAAGATATTCATGAAGTAAAGAAAAATGTCGTAGATATAACACCTATTATTTTCCAAAATATAATGGCTGATGTTCCTTTAAGAGTTGTTAAAGAAGGTGCTGAAGTAAAAAGAGAAGGTTATGGATGGAAAATTATTAGTAACAAAGAAGAAGTAACTGATCAAGAGATTATAGATCCTAGATTAGCGAAATTAAAAGATTATTTTAATGATGAGAATTAGGAGGATGTACAATGGCAGTACCATTTAGAAGAACTTCAAAAGCTGTAAAAAGAAAAAGAAGAACACATGATAAATTAACAGCACCTACATTAGTAACATGTCCTAACTGTGGTGAATACACTTTACCACATAAAGTATGTAAACATTGTGGGCATTACAACGGTAAAAAAGTTTTATAGAAAATCGCCTAATTCAAGGCGCTTTTTTATTTTATCCGCCTTATGAGTATGATATAATTATCTCGCTAAGGAGGGAGTTATTATGAAAGTAGCAGATATGCATTGCGATACGATTATGAGTATTTATCAAAGTTTAAAAAAAGGACAAGAAATCAGTCTAAGAAAAAATGATTTAAATATCAGTATTGAAAAAATGCAAAAAGGGGATTATTTATTACAGTGTTTTGCAATGTTTGTTCCTTTGCAAATGGTTGAAAATGCTTTTGAAACTTGTAATGAAATGATTGATGTATTTTACCAACAATTAGATCAAAACAAAGATACAATTGCATTGGCATTAAATTATGATGACATTATCAAAAATCAAAATGAGGGGAAAATGTCTGCGGTATTGACCATCGAAGAAGGAGCCACAACAAAAGGAAACTTACATTTTTTGCGAAACCTTTATCGTTTAGGCGTAAGAATGATTACGCTGACATGGAACTATGAAAATGGTATAGGCTTTCCTAATTATCAAAAAATGGAAGATGGAACTGTAAATAAACAACTACCTAATACCTGTGATGGACTAACTCAAGAAGGAATTGCATTAGTTCGAGAAATGGAAAGATTAGGAATAATTATTGATGTTTCACATTTATCTGATGCAGGCTTTTATGATGTGTTAAAATATACTACAAAACCATTTGTTGCCTCTCACTCAAATGCAAGAGGACAATCATATCATGTTAGAAATATGACTGATGATATGATCAAAGAATTTGCTAAGCGTGGCTGTGTAATGGGAATTAATTATGCAGCAGATTTCTTAGCTCAAAACACAGGTGAACCTGATTTTATGTCAAGAGTAGATGATATGATTAAACACATTCAATATATCAAAGATTTAGTAGGTATTGATTGTATTGGACTAGGGAGCGATTTCGATGGAATATCACAGAACTTAGAAATGAAAGACGCTTCAATGATGAGTATGCTTGAAAATAAAATGAGAGAAGCTGGATTTAGTGAAGAAGAAATCGAAAAAGTGTTCTATAAAAATGTATTAAGAGTGTTTAAAGAAGTTTTAAAATAAGATTATGACCAAATTTTCAACAAAATTTGGTTTTTTTATTTTATAAAAGTTATATACAAAGTCACCCTAAAGATGTATAATAAGTGTTAAGAAGTGGTTAAAAGTGGTGGAAAGTGGGTGCGATGGATATGTTAATGGGTGAATATACGCATAATATTGATGCTAAAGGCCGTTTAACATTACCATCAAAATTTCGTGACACTTTAGGAACTTCTGTTGTTGTGACCCGAGGATTTGAAGGTTGTTTAAATGTTTATTCAATCAGTGAGTGGCAAAAGATATTTGAAAAATTGATGAAAATGCCTAGTAATAAAAAAGAAACCCGAACTTTTATTAGATTATTTACTTCAAAAGCCACAGAAGTAGAATTCGATAAACTAGGTCGGATTAATCTTCCTAACCAATTAATTCAACATGCTAATTTACTAAAAGCTTGTACAATCGTTGGTGCCGGAAATCATTTAGAAATATGGAATGCAGAGACTTGGGAACAATATTATGAAGAAGAAAATGAAAATTTTGAAAGTATTTCAGAATCGTTAGATGGTTTTGATTTTTAGGAGAGAGTAATGTTTGAACATACAACAGTGATGCTTAATGAAGCAATTGAAGGATTAAATATAAAAGAAGATGGAATATATGTTGATTGCACATTAGGTGGTGGAGGACATAGTTCTAAAATTCTTGAAAAATTAACAACTGGTCATTTATATGCATTCGATCAAGATGAAAATGCGATTAAAGCGGCTAATGAACGTTTAATGGCTATATCGGATAAATTTACAATTATCCATTCCAACTTTGTTCATATAAAAGAAAAATTAAATGAACTAGGAGTTGAAAAAGTTGATGGAATCTTATTTGATTTAGGCGTATCAAGTCCACAATTTGATGATGGCATGCGTGGTTTTAGTTATAATTACGATGCTAGGTTAGATATGCGTATGGATCAAAGAAATACTTTAGATGCCTATCAAATTGTCAACACCTATTCTTATGAACAATTAGTTAAAATACTATTTAGATATAGTGACGAAAAATTCGCTAAACAAATTGCACGTAAAATAGAACAACATCGAGAAATCGCTCCTATTGAAACAACTTACCAATTAGTAGAAATTATCAAAGAAGCAATTCCGGCTCCGGCTAGGCGAAAAGGCGGACACCCTGCTAAACGTACGTTTCAGGCGCTAAGAATTGCTGTGAATGATGAATTGAATGTTTTTGAAAAAGCACTAGAACAAGCGTTAGATCTAGTTAATACTGAGGGGAGAATTTCGGTTATCACCTTTCATTCGCTAGAAGATCGTATTTGTAAAAATATTTTTAAAGAAAAAACGACTGTTAAAAATATTTCGGGATTACCGGTATTACCAGAACATCTAATGCCATGTTTTAGATTGGTTAATAAAAAAGCATATAGTGCTTCTAAAGAAGAATTAGAGCAAAATCACCGTGCTCATTCAGCAAAATTAAGAGTGATAGAAAGGATACGTTTAGATGAAAAAGAGTAGATTTGAAAAAAGAGCGGCTACATGGTTAGTGTTTGTTGTGAGTTTTTGTGTATTAGGACATTTAGGAATTCAAGCAATGGAATCATCAAAAAATGTTGAACAACAAAAATTAGAAAATCAAATTAAAGAACTAGAAAGCGATATTAATGGTTTAGATATAGAAAGACAGAATATGACTACTTTTGCTCATCTAAATGAAGTAGCATCAAGTCAAGGATATACATATTCTCAAAACGAGGCAACTGCTTATTTAGGGGCTGAATAAAGTGAAAAAAATTAATTATATTAATTTACTTAAAGCAACATTTATTTTAGTATTTGTTGCTTTAATCGTTAATATCGTTTATTTAGCAGTAACTGGCGTTCATTTTATCAGCGGGAAAAATATAGCTGAATTTTCAGCTGGTCGAGAAATAGGGAATAAAATCCTTTATGCTTCAAGAGGAAATATCTATTCTTCAGATAATGAGTTATTAGCTGGAGATATTGTTTCTTATAAGTTAATTGCTTATTTAAATAAAGAACGTCTAGGGATTGGTAATAAACCTGCTTATGTCACAGATTCACAAGAATATACCAAGCAATTGGCCCCAATTTTAAATATGTCAGAAGATAAATTGCTTGAAATATTATCGCAAGAAAATGTATATCAAGTAGAATTTGGAACATATGGAAATAACCTTACACCGGCGACAAAAACTAAAATAGAAGCTTTAGAATTACCTGGTTTAGAATTAATTGCACAAACAAAACGTAACTATCGTTATGGAACATTTGCATCTTATATTATAGGATTTGCTTCAAATGATGAAAATAATGTAGATGAAATCGTTGGAAAATTTGGTTTAGAAAGTTCATTGAACGATATATTAACAGGACGAAATGGGGAAATTCAATATATTAAGGATTCAAATGGATATAATTTACCTAATAGTATCACTGGGAAAATTGAGGCACAAAATGGCGATGATGTTCATTTAACAATCAATAGTAACGTTCAACGTGATTTAGAAATTCAAATGGCACGAATGGGAGAATTAAAAGGGATAGAATCCGCATGGGCGGCGGTAATGGAAGCAAAAACTGGAAAGATATTAGCCATTTCTACCTACCCATCATTTGATCCTAATAAGCGAGATTTACAAAGTTATACAGATTTATATTTAAACAATCCTTATGAAGTAGGATCTGTTATTAAACCATTTGTCTATTTAACAGCACTAGATGCTGGTACTTTTCCAAAAAATGAGACATTCATGTCAGGAAGTTTTGATTTTAAAGATGGATTTAGTCCGGTCAAGGACTGGAATAAAGTAGGGTGGGGTCAAATTACTTATGAAGAAGGTTTGATTCGCTCAAGTAATACTGGAATGACAAATTTAACGTCTAAATATATCCCTAAAGAAACTTTACGCGAAAAATATCGCGCATTAGGATTTTTTAAAGACGGTTGGTTATCAGGATTATATTTAGGAGGCGGAGTTGACAATATGGATGCATCAAATCGTGATTTTCTTTCTGCATCATTTGGACAATCTTCATCATGGACAGCTTATCAAATGTTAAGAGCCTATTCCGTTTTTGCAAACGATGGATGTACAGTAGAGCCTTATATTGTTGATTATATCATTGATGGAACAACCGGTGCAGTTAAAGAAAAAACCGAAACTATTAAAAGTGAACAAATTTTTAATACTGATGCTATTAATTATGTTAAAGATTTAATGCTGCAAGTAGTTGAAGATAAAGAACGTGGAACAGGTAAACAATATTATATGGACGATATTCGTTTATTTGGAAAAACTGGAACAGGAGAATTTACAGAAAATGGAAAACTCGTAGGAGGACGTTATAATTTCTCTTTTGGTGGATTAGCACCTTATGATGATCCAGAAGTCGTTGTTTTCGCAGGTGTGAAAGGCGTTAATGGTATTGACAAACAAGATGGTGTTTTTGCTGATGTGATTAAAACAATGGTAAGAAGTTCAATTGCTAATTTGAACAAAACAACAGAAACTCCTTCTTCACAAAATAATTTGTTGGAGTATACAATTGATAATTTTACAAATCAAAGTGTTGAATATGCTTCAAGTATATTAAAATACAATAATATTCCATATGTGACTATAGGTAATGGTAGTTCAGTTGTTGAACAAATGCCTCAAGCCAAATCAACCATCGTATCTAACAGTAAAGTTTTCTTATTAACGGACGGAAATGAGATTACTATGCCTAATATGACGGGTTGGTCCCGTAAGGATGTGTCTACTTTTGAAGCGCTGACAAATATAACCATAGAATATAGTGGCACAGGAAAAGTCATCAGTCAAAATGTAGCAGAGGGTACGGTCATTAATAGTGAAATAGCTATTAGTTTACAATGTGAAAGTGGGTAGGTCTATTTGACCTACTTTTTTCATATATTAAACTGGTGATAAAATGGTCTATAATATAACTTCAAAAAAAATCAGATACATAAAAATAGGCGCAATTTTTCTTTGTATTTGTATTATTCTTAAACTATTTCATGTGCAAGTTGTTTCATATAATAATCTTACGCAAAAAGCCACAACATTGTGGCAACGGAGTTTTCCAGTTGAAGCAAATCGTGGGGATATTATTGATACAAATGGTAATATCATTGCAACAAATTTAACGACAGCTTCATTAGTCGTTATCCCTGCACAAATTGAAGATCCTGTAGGTTATGCAAGTTTAATTGCACCAATTTTAGAAACTGATGAAAAAGCATTATGTGATAAATTTTCAAAAAAGGTTTCAATTCAACGCATTTCACCTGAAGGAAGGCAATTGAGTGATGAAAAAGCTTTACAAATTAAAAATTTAAACTTACCTGGAGTTTATTTGATTAAAGACACTTTAAGATATTATCCTTATGGAAATTATTTAGCTCAAACATTAGGGTTTGTAGGAATCGATAATCAAGGATTGGCAGGTCTAGAGTTAAAGTACAATGATTATTTAAATGGTTCAAACGGAAGTATTGATTATTACATGGATGCTAAAGGAAATAATTTAAATATGTATCCCTCTAAATATGCCTATCCAACTAGTGGTTTTGATATACAATTAACTATTGATACAAGACTACAGGATATAGTAGAAAGAGAATTAAATAATGCTTATGCAACTTATAATCCTGATGGAATTTGGGCTTTAATGATGGAGCCTAAAACCGGAAAAATATTAGCCATTTGTTCAAAACCCGATTTTGATCCTAATCATTATCAAGAAGCTAATCCGGATACGTATAATCAAAATATTCCGATTTGGAAAAGTTATGAACCCGGTTCTACTTTTAAAGTAATTACGTTTGCCAGTGCTTTAAATGAAAAGTTATTTGATATGAATAAAGATACTTATTACGATAAGGGGTATGAATATGTAGGTGGCGCAAGGATTAAATCATGGAAAAAAGGAGGACATGGTCTGCAAACATTTAAAGAAGTATTACAAAATTCTTCAAATCCGGGATTTGTTGAAATTGGTAGACGTTTGGGAAAAGATAAATTATATCAATATGTGAATGATTTTGGTTTAACGAAAAAAACCGGTGTAGATTTAATTGGAGAATCTAGCGGAATTATGTTTGATTATGATGATTTTGGCTTAGTTGAACAAGCAACGGTTTCTTTTGGTCAAGGAATTTCAATTACCCCTATTCAATTAGTAAGTGCAGTGAGTGCTTGTGTGAATGGTGGGTATCTAAATACGCCTTATATATTAGATAAAGTTGTTGAGCCTAGTACAAAAGATATTATTTATGAGGGAAAAACAAATCAAGTAAGACAAGTTATTAGTGAAGAAGTATCTAGTCAAGTTAGAGAAGCATTGGAAAGTGTAGTGACTAAAGGTGGAGGAAAAAATGCTTATATCGAAGGGTATCGAATAGGTGGAAAAACTGGAACTGCCCAAAAAGCAGTCAATGGAAGTTATGTTGGTGGTGGGTATATTTTATCTTTTTTAGGAGTTGCTCCAATTGATGATCCACAGGTTGTGTTATATATTGCAATGGATAATGCGAAAAATTGTGTGCAATATGGTGGGACAACTGTTGCCCCTATTGCTAGAAAGATATTAGTGGATACATTAAATGTTTTAGAAGTGCCAAAAGTAAGTGAACAAGAAGAAAAAGAGTATACATGGCTTGAAACACCTAAGTATACTGTTGAACAGTATGTTGGTAAAACAAAAAAGGAAGTGAAAAGTGATTATTTCAAGTTTGAATTTGTAGGTGAGGGAGAAGTAGTCATTGATCAATTACCTCGAGTAAATGAAAAACTAGAACAAGGGGGTAAAATTGTAATTATGTTAGGGGACAATTAGTCTCCTTTTTTCTTTTTGATGAATTTTTGTTAAGATTTACAATTGTAAAAGATTATGTTAAGATGTTAATGTTAGAAAATTAAAAGGGGGATGAATATGGAATTTTTCAAAATATTCATTAGTTTTATATTAGGTTTTATGATTACATTTATCGCTATGCCACGTTTCATTCCAAAATTACATGAACTAAAATTTGGGCAGGTTGAACGTGAAGAGGGACCGGAAAGTCATAAAATAAAAGGTGGAACACCTACAATGGGTGGGGTGGTTTTTATTTTAGCAAGCGTACTTGCAGTCTATATCACTTTTCCGTCATTCTTTTTAAATCCAATGGTGAGTTTAATTACTTTAGTATTTGTAGGTTATGGTTTAATTGGTTTTTTAGATGATTATTTAATCGTTGTTAAAAAGACGAACTTAGGGTTATCAGCAGGAAAAAAGTATTTATTACAATCTATTTTAGCCATTGTATTTTATGTTTTAGCAAATCAATTTGTTCCTGAGTTTACTTCAGTGATTACAATACCCGTATTACATACATCAATAGATTTAGGTTTCTTATATCCGATTTTAATTTATTTTATGTTTACAGCGACGTCAAATGGTGTCAATTTATCAGATGGATTAGATGGTTTAGCAACTGGTCTTTCGATGGTTGCTATTGCACCTTTTGTGATTTTTGGGTTAATGACAAAAACGTATGCAGTAAGTATTTATGGAATGGCAGTCATTGGCGCATTACTTGGATTTATGATGTTTAATTATCACCCGGCTAAAATTTTTATGGGTGATGTTGGATCATTATCATTAGGAGGCTTATTAGCTGTGTTGGCTATTTTTTCAAAACAAGAGTTATTACTTGTTGTTGTGGGAGGAGTATTTGTTTTTGAAACACTTTCAGTTATTATTCAAGTTACAAGTTTTAAATTAACTGGAAAACGTGTTTTCAAAATGGCACCAGTTCATCATCATTTTGAATTATTAGGGTGGACAGAACAACAAGTTGTATTATCGTTTTGGTTTGGAGCATTTATTTGCGGGATTATTGGAATAGTATTAGGAGTGTTATAATATGCTTACAGGAAAAAAAGTCCTTGTTTTAGGTTTGGCTAAAAGTGGAATGGCGGCTACACGTTTATTATGTCATCTTCACGCTCAAGTAGTCGTTAATGAAAGTAAAACATTAGAAGAATTACAAGAAAAAGAAGAATTAGAAGCATTAGGAGTTGAGATTGTAGCAGGTGGACAACCTGATGAGCTATTTGAAAGAGATTTTGATTTTGTTGTGAAAAACCCGGGGATTAAATACACACAACCATTTATTTTACGTTTACAAGAAAGAAAAATTCCGATTTATACTGAAATTGAACTTGCTTATCAAGTGTGTCAACCACAGCACTATATTGCGATAACAGGGACAAATGGAAAAACAACGACAACATCATTAGTATATGAAATTATCAAAAAACGTCATTCAAATACATTTGTTGCAGGTAATATCGGTATTCCTTTATGCGAAGTAGCTTTAAAAGAAAATTTAATTGAAAATGAAGGAAATTATATTGTACTTGAAATGTCTAATTTTCAATTATTAAACATTGACAAATTTAAACCAGAAATTGCAACAATTATCAATCTTACACCTGATCATTTAGATTATA
This sequence comes from Erysipelotrichaceae bacterium, assembly GCA_018365815.1. GTDB lineage: Bacteria > Bacillota_I > Bacilli_A > Erysipelotrichales > Coprobacillaceae > Beduini. Next base: position 51,792 of record JAGZJH010000004.1, on the reverse strand, counting down.
TGCGTAATCTAGATGAATACTACGCTTCTAAAATGAAGATTTACCAAAATCAAACAGAAGAGGATTTCTTTATATTAAATATAGATGATCAAAATATTTTAGAATACACAAAAAAATATCCAATTAAAGCGACTCAAATTCCTTTTTCCATGGAAAAAAATACGACTGCTTGTATTAAAGATGAGATGATTATTTATGATAATGAACCTGTCTTTGATTTGCATCAGTTATTAATGGTGGGAAAACATAATGTTCAAAATGTGATGATTGCATTAATGATTGCTAAATGTTTAGATATTCCAATAAGTACCATTCAAAGTGTGCTTGCTCATTTTAAAGGTGTAGAACATCGTATTGAATTTGTTCGAGAATTAGATGGCGTGAAGTATTATAATGATTCAAAAGCAACAAATGTCGATTCCACAATTGTTGCGATTAATTCATTTAAACAACCTTTAATTATTTTATTAGGAGGATTTGACAAAGGATTAGATTTGAGTGCGTTAAAAACATTGTTAGTAAATGCTAAAGCAATAATTTGTTTTGGAAAAGCAGGTAAACGTTTTGCTAGAGATTTACAAAGTCCATACTACGAAAACAATTTGGAAGCAGCAATATTAAAAGCGCATCAATTATCTAAAGCCGGAGATGTGGTATTACTTTCTCCCTCAACAAGTAGTTTTGATGAATTTAGTGGTTATGAACAACGAGGTAAAGTTTTTAAAGATATAGTAAACCATCTTTAAGATGGTTTTTTTAGACTATTCATACACTTCGATACATATACTGTATTGGTGATATGATGAAAAATAAAAAACTTTGGTTATGTACAATGGTGCTTGTATCGATTGGATTATTAATGGTATATAGTTCAAGTCACATTTGGGCATTGGAAAAATTTAATGATGAGTTTTTTTATATTAAGCGTCAAGCAATCTTTGCGTTTATTGGAATGATTGGTATGTTTTGTACAATACATATTGATTATCATTGTTATGAAAAACATGCTTTTAAAATCCTTGTTGTGTGTTTTATCTTACTGGGTTTAGTTTTGATACCAGGTTTAGGAAAAGTAAGAGGAGGATCTAGAAGTTGGTTTGCAATAGGTTCAATTTCATTACAACCTTCAGAATTGTTTAAAATCGGAATGATTATTTTTGCCGCTAAATATTTAAGTGTCTATTATCATTATTTAAAGAAAATAAAATATGCCTTAATAATATTAGGAGTGGCATTTTTAGGATTTGTTTTGATCATGTTTCAACCCGATTTTGGAACGGGTGTGGTTATGCTAGGAAGTATCGTATTAATGGTAATGGCTTCACCGTTTAAGTTTATATATTTTGCGGGATTAGGGTTAGTAGGGGTATTAGGATTTGTGGGATTGATTTTATCTGCTCCTTATCGATTAAAACGAATTACTTCGTTTTTAGATCCATTTCAAGATCCATTAGGAAGTGGTTTTCAAATGATTCAATCACTTTATGCGATTGGTCCTGGTGGAATATTGGGGGTTGGATTTAATAATAGCATTCAAAAACACTTTTATTTACCCGAACCGCAAACTGATTTTATTTTCGCAATCTTATGTGAAGAATTTGGTTTAATTGGAGGTAGTTTGGTCATTATACTTTATGGTTTGTTAATTACTTGTGGTTTAAAAATTGCAACAGATGCAAAAGATTTGTTTGGAAGTTTTTTAGCTTTAGGAATTACATCAATGCTAGGTATTCAAATTATTATTAATTTAGGAGTAGTGGTTGGGTTATTTCCCGTAACAGGGGTAACTTTACCACTTATGTCTTATGGTGGAACTAGTTTAACGATAGTGATGACCTGTATTGGAATATTAATAAATATTGAACAATTTAGTAGATAATATGTTATACTATTGGGGTAAAGGGGAGATGAATATGAAAATCATATTTGCAACTGGCGGTACGGGTGGTCATTTATATCCAGCCATTGCCCTTGCGAAATATTTAGAAAGTCATTATGAAAATGTTGAATGTATGTTTGTCGGTACGACAAATCGTCTTGAATCAAAGGTTATTCCTGAATTAGGGTATCCATATCGAGGAGTACATGTTTTAGGATTAACAGGTTCGCCGTTAAAAAAAGCAAAAGCATTAGCAGTTTTTGCTAATTCTCTTAGACATACAAAAAAAATAGTAAAAGAATTTAAACCGGATTTAGTTATTGGCTTTGGAGGATACGTCAGTGCTTCTATTGTACTTTCCGCAAGTCGAATGAATGTTAAAACAATGATTCATGAACAAAATTCAGTCATTGGTTTAGCTAATAAAATTTTAATTAAACGAGTAGATAAAATAGTGTGTTGTTATGATTTAGCTTATTCTAATTTTCCAAGTGATAAAACTTATTTGCTTGGAAATCCACGTGCTAGCGAAGTTGTCAACCAACCTAAAAATCCAGATGTTTTAAAAAGATATGGTTTAGATCCTAACAAAAAAACAGTATTAGTTGTCATGGGAAGTTTAGGAAGTTCAACTGTCAATCAAACACTTGAAGATGCGATTTATAAGATTAAAGACAAAGATTATCAGTTACTTTTTGTAACCGGTAAAAATAATTATGAACAAATGAAAGCAAAAATCAGTCAAAATCAACCTAAGAATGTGAAATTGGTACCATATATTGATGATATGCCAAGTTTACTTCAGATGTGTCATGTTGTAGTATCTCGTGCAGGTGCTTCAACAATTGCTGAACTTACTGCTATTGGAAGTGCGATGATTTTAATTCCAAGTCCATATGTCGCAAGTAATCATCAAGAATTTAATGCAATGGAATTGGTTAACAAAAACGCTGCGATGATGATTAAAGAAAAAGAGTTGACAAGTAACAAACTACTTAGCAAAATAGATGAAATTATGACACAACCTTTATTGTTCCATTCTTTAAAAGAAAACGCCAAAAATTTAGGACGCCCTAATGCTTGTCAAGATATTGCTGATTTAATAGTCGAATTAATTAGAAAGTAGAGGATAATATGAATTTTGAAGTGATTGTAGAAGAATTAAAAGAATTAAATGTAGGTGAAATATTGGAATTTGAACCAATGTATAAACATACAACTTACAAAGTGGGTGGACCAGCAAGAATTTATGTTAAAGTTGAAAATACATTAGCGCTTCAAAAATTAATGCAATATGTTAAACAACATCAAATTTCATATTATGTGATTGGTAAAGGTTCAAATATATTATTTTCCGATAAAGAATTTGATGGCATTATCATTTCATTAAATGAATGTTTTAAAAATACGAATGTCAGTGGCGATCGTATTGAAGCTGATGCTGGTGTATCTGTGATTAGATTGGCTCAATTGGCAATGAAACACGGACTATCGGGACTTGAGTTTATTTCAGGTATTCCTGCTAGTGTAGGTGGGGTAGTTTATATGAATGCCGGTGCTTATAAAAGTGATGTAAGCGCAGTTTTGGAACAGGCATATATATTAAATAGTGAAGGTGAGGTTATTCGATTAAATAACACACAAATGGAATTTGGCTATCGCCATTCAATTATGCAAGTACATCCAGATTGGGTTGTTTTAAAAGCAATATTTAAATTACAACCAAAAGATAAAGAAGAAATTAAACACGTCATGGATTCAAGAAAACAAAAACGTATGCTTACGCAACCTTGGGATCGTCCAAGTGCTGGTAGTGTTTTTAGAAATCCTGAAAATAAAGCAGCGTGGCAATATATCGATGAATGCGATTTAAGAGGTTTTAGCATTGGGCATGCGAAAGTTTCAACCAAACATTCAAATTTTATTATTAATACAGGTTATGCCTCTGCTAAAGATATTCGTAGTTTAATTGAACATATTCAAAATACAGTCAAAACGCAATTTGGAATTGAACTTTATACAGAAGTGAGATTTATGAATTGGGACTAAAAAAACGAAAAAGACTCAAAAAGACTGTAATTAATGAATATGATCAAAACCCAGCTAAAAACATTCAAAAAAAATATCGCAGAAAAAAAAGAAAAAGAAGAATGCGATTATTAATGTTATCGTTAATCATCATAGGAATTTGTTATTATTTTTCAAGTCCAAATTCAAGATTAAATGAAATTACAATTACAGGTAATCAATATGTAAATTCAAATTTATTAAAAGAACAATTAAGTTATACTGAAAACAGTATCCGTTGTTTAATTTTTTCATCGAAGATCAAAAAAGAATTAAATCAAGTTAGTGGGGTTAAATCTGTTAAAGTAAAAAAACAATTTTTAGGTGGTTTAAAAATTACAATTACAGAAAACACGCCGATTGCTTATCATCAAGGAGACACGATTCAAGTTATTTTTGATTCAGGGGAAACTCTTGAGATTACAGATGAAGCATTAATTAAAAAAATTCAAGTCTTACCTAGATTAAATGGTTTTGATCAAGAACATCTAAATGAATTTGTAGTTAATTATATCCAGGTTTCAGAGTCTGTTCGGTCACAATTATCTGACATTATTTTTGAACCTTTAGAAACAGATTGTTCAAGAGTGAAGTTAGTGAGTAACGATAGTAAAATCAGTTATGTTAGAATTGAAGATATGGTGTACCAATTAGAAAATTATAATCTGGTGATTAGTCAAAATCCAAATGATTGTTATTTCGACTATCTAAAAGGTCATGTGTATAAAAGAAGTTGTGACTAAAAAACTTGAATTTAATTTTAGATAAGAAAAGTGAATGGATATTACAAAAGGCCAATAAGATTGTTTTATTAAGGAATATTTAAAGTATAAAAAGTGTAGTTTAAATTAATTATTGAATGTTTTGACTCGTTAAAACATGACTAGATACATTATTTTATTAAATACCAAAGGCTCAAATAGGAGTCTTTTTTTTATATCAATCAATAATATATGATGACTATGTAATTGATGATAGTAGTTTATTTTCATGATAAGTTTAATCAAAATTTAAAGTCTTTCTTGTATTGAATAAAGAAAATCTACAATCGATTTAGAATTTTTAAATAATCAAAAAATGTCGATATAAAAATATATAAATTATCCTTTAAACAGTATTAAAAGTATTTAAAAAAATCAAAGAATATGCTATTATTAAAAGGAAGTATGTTAAAGGATGGTGGAATGATGAAAAAGATTTATGCAAGTTTAGATATTGGCACTTCTTCTATCAAATTAATTGTTGGAGAAGTGATTAATACTAATGTTCATGTACTGTTTGCAAATATTTTACCATCTCATGGAATTAAAAAAGGTTTGATACTTGATGAAGAGGCTGTAAAACAGGATATTCAAAAACTTATTCAAAGTGCAGAAGACAGTTTAAAAGTTAAAATTACAAGAGTATTACTTAACATTCCGGCTAATCAGAGTCGTATTTATTCAACGGTAGGAAGTGTTCAAATTTTATCAACAGATCATATAATTCGTCAAAGTGATGTGGTTAAGGCAATTCAAAAAGCTAATCGTTTTGAAAAGAAAAAAAATGAAACAATCATTTCAACAATTCCAATTAAATATCATTACAATGAACAAACAACGACTCAAAATCCAATTGGTAAAGAAGCCTATTCTTTACAAGTTGATGTTTTAGTGATTACAACAACTAAAAAAGTGTTATATCCATATATCCGTGTAGTGGAAGGAAGTCAACTTGAAATTATGGATATTTGTATTAATGCTTATAGTGAAGCCAAAGAAGTATTAACAGATGTAAATATGGAAAAAGGAGCTGTTTTAGTTGATGTCGGTCATCGTTCAACAACAATTTCATTTTTTGAAGATAATTATTTAAAATATATAACAATGGTAAATGTAGGTGGATATGATTTAACGAAATTAATTGCTTCTACTTGGAAAATTCCACTTGCAAAAGCAGAGACTTATAAGGTGAAATACGGAAGTTGTCATGTTGAAATGAAGGAACAAGATCTTATTCATACCAATAAAGTAGATAATGATCTAGTTCATTATACAAAATACGATTTAGCAATGCTCCTTCATGAAGGGGTTGAGGATTTAATGGTGAAAGTTAAAGAAAAATTGTCCGTATTAGGGGATAAAGATTATCCAGTATTTATTGTTGGTGGTGGTGCTGAAATCGATGGATTTGCAAATGTTGCCACTGATGTATTAGACAAAACAACGTTAACTTATCGCCCACAAGTCATCGGAGTAAGAAAAATGTCTTATGTTGCTTCTTTAGGTTTGATTTATTATTTAGTAGAGTGCAATAAGATATATGGAGAAATAGAACCCTCAATTATGGTTGAAGAAATAACAAATACCATGTCATTAAGATTTAAAGGATTAACAAAATCTAATACAAATACCGGAGAAGGAAAGATAAAAAAATTAATTGATCGTTTTGTAGCAGATGATAGCGAATAAATGGAGGAAATATTATGGATATGAATGAAGTACAATCAGTAGCAAAAATTAAAGTCATCGGTGTTGGTGGCGGTGGTTGTAATGCCGTTAATCGCATGGTTGGTGATGGTGTTCAAGGTGTAGAATTTTATGTAGCCAATACCGATGCTCAAATTCTTAAAGGAATTAATGTAGAAAATCAAATTGTTTTAGGAAAAGAATTAACACAAGGTTTAGGAGCAGGGGGAAATCCTGAAATTGGGCGTAAAGCTGCTCAAGAATCTGAAGATGAAATTAGAAGCGCTTTGCAAGGTGCTAATATGATTTTCGTTGCTGCCGGAATGGGTGGTGGAACAGGAACCGGTGCTGCTCCAGTTATCGCTAAAATCGCTAAAGATTTAGGGGCATTAACAGTTGGGGTAGTGACAAAACCATTTAGTTTTGAAGGACCAAAACGTGCGAATCAAGCACTTCAAGGAATTGAAGAATTTTCTGAAAATGTAGATTCAATTATTATTGTATCAAATGACCGTTTATTAGAAATTATTGGAAATAAACCATTAAGAGAATCGTTTAGAGAAGCTGACAATGTTTTGCGTCAAGGGGTCCAAACAATTACAGATTTAATTGCAATTCCTGCTTTTATTAACTTAGACTTTGCTGATATTAAATCAGTAATGGCAGAAAAAGGAAAAGCCTTAATTGGAATTGGAATGGCTAATGGCGAAAACAAAGCTGTTGAAGCGGCTCAACGTGCCATTTCATCACCTTTATTAGAAGTTTCTATTGAAGGGGCAAGAGATGCAATTATTAATGTTACTGGTGGAGAAACATTATCATTATATGAAGCCAACACAGCAGTAGAAGTCATTAGAGATGCTGTAGGTAATGATTTAAATACAATTTTTGGGGTAGCGATTAATGAAAATTTAGATGACAATGTCATTGTGACAGTAATCGCAACTGGTTTTGAAGAAAATGTTGAAAATACAGTACCTTCATTTGGAACAAAACCGGGTGTTAGAACAACATCACCTCGTTTTGAATCTACTGTACCAGTTAATTCACGCCGTCAACCGACACCAATTGAAGATGATGAAGATGACGATGAAGAATATTCAGTATTTTTACAATCAAGAAGATAAAAAGCTATTGATTTAGCTTTTTTTATTAGGAGGAAAATATGATTGGATTTATTGGAGTAGGAAATATGGCAAGTTCAATTCTTATTGGAGCGTTAAAGCAAAATTTTTTAACAGAAAATGATGTGATGATTTATGACATTAATCAAGAACAAATAAATAAAATAACAAACCATTATCATGTAAATGTTGCTCAAGATGTAGAAATGCTTGTAAATAAATGCAATATTATCATGTTAGGTATAAAACCGTATCAAATAGATGATTTTTTTAAACAATATCAAATTTGCTTTAAAAATAAAGCGTTAATTTCAATTGCTTTAGGGTACGACTTTGAAAAATATAACGAAATTTTAGACTTATCTACAAGGCATATTTTTGTTATGCCTAATACCCCTTGTTTAGTAGGTGAAGGAATGTCTTTAATTGAAGAAAAACATAATCTAACGTCAACAGAGTTTCAATTTGTTGAAGGGCTTTTTCAAAGTGTTGGAAAAACAGAAGTGCTTCCGTCTCATTTAATGAATATCGGTGGTTGTATAAGCGGTTGTTCACCAGCATATATTTATATGTTAATTGAAGCAATGGCTGATATTGGTGTCACACATGGATTAAATCGAGACATGGCCTATAAACTTGCCAGTCAAACAATTAAAGGAGCAGGAACTATGCAATTAGAAACCGATTTACACCCTGCAATTTTAAAAGATCAAGTATGTTCTCCTTTAGGCTCTACTATTTTAGGAGTTAATGAATTAGAAAAACAAAAATTTCGTTATGCCATTATGGCTGCCATTGATAAAGCCTACCATCATTAATTAATCGTGAAAAAATACTTCACGATTTTTTTACTTCACTCATTAAATCGACAGTTTTTTTAACTCGAATGATTTAAGATTGAAATGGGGTGAAGAGATGGAAATATATATTGAAATTGTTATTCTTGAACAAATGATTATTCACTTGTTAAGTTTCATTTCAGCTATAATTTTAGTCAATCAATTTCTTTCTTTAAAAGCGACAATGTTTCACACATTATCAATGTCATTAATTTCCTTTAATATGTATATCAATATACCAATAGTATTTATTTACATTTATATTTTCATCATTCACCTGTTTATCTTTAAAAAGAAAGTTTTACAATTTTATTTGTGTTACATGATTTCATATTTTGTATTTATATTTTCATTATTACAGTTAAATTCTTTTAGTGGTTATCAAAATGGCGTTTATCTTATATTTAAAAATGGGATATGGACGATTGTTTTATTACTTATCATATTTCTATGTTATTTCATACACAGTTTTCTTTTAAAACGTCGTTTAGCATTACAACAGCTTTATTATCAAATTCAGTTTCAAAATAACAAACAAAATTATGATTTAAAAGCCTTTTTAGATACCGGAAATCACGTGACCTATTTAGGAAAACCGGTGATTTTTATCAATCAACTTAAATTTAGTGAACCGCCCACTTCCTCAATGCAAATTAAAAGTGTCAATGGAATAAGTGAAGTCCCCTTAGTTTATTTAAAAAAAATAAAAATTAATGACGAAGTTTATAATGATCTTTATATAGGACAAGTCTCTAAATTTAGTGATGATTACGATGTATTACTTAATGTAGCATTATTATATAAGGGGTGAAAAGATGAATATAATTCATTTAATAATGAAGTGGTTGAAGTCAGATACGTTGTTTTATATCGGACGTAATGATGTATTACCTTCACCGCTAAATGCGAGTGATGAGTTAGAAGCTTTAGTAGCATTAGAAAAAGGGTCAACCAGTGCAAGAGATAAACTCATAGAACATAATTTAAGATTAGTTGTTTACGTCGCTAAAAAATACGACAATGCTAATAATGGAGGAATTGAAGATTTAATCAGTATTGGTACAATTGGATTAATTAAAGCGGTCAATACATTTAAAATGGATAAAAATATAAAATTGGCGACCTATGCTTCACGTTGTATTGAAAATGAAATACTCATGTTTTTAAGAAAGAACAATCGCATTCGATATGAAATATCATTAGACGAACCATTAAATGTCGATTATGATGGCAATGAATTATTACTTTCAGATATTATTGGAACGGATATTGATATTATCAACAAGGAAATTGAGGGTAATGAACAACGTGAGCAACTTTATGAAGCGTTAAAAGAATTAAATGAACGTGAACGCAATATTCTTTTAATGCGTTATGGACTTACTGGTAAAAATGAATTAACACAAAAAGATGTCGCAGATTTATTAGGAATATCACAATCTTATATTTCTAGATTAGAAAAAAAAGTGATTAAAAAATTACGTAATAAATTAAATAAAACACCTATTTAAGAAATTTCAACAGAAATTTCTTTTTTTATAGTTTAAATGACAAAATAATAGTTAAAACTACTGATGTAAACAAAAGGAGTGGTTATATGTCGAAATATAAAGTCGATATATCAGGAATTAATACAGGTAGTTTAACAGTATTAAAAAGTCATGAAATGAAAAAATTATTAGCGTTGTATCGCCAAAATGGTGATGAAAAGTTAAGAGAAACAATGATTTTAGGAAATTTAAAGTTAGTGTTAAGTATTGTTTCACGCTATTCAAAACGTACAGATAACATGGACGATTTATTTCAAATTGGAGTAGTAGGTTTGATTAAAGCTATTGATCATTTTAATTTAGAAGTAGATGTACAGTTTTCTACATACGCTGTACCATTAATTATCGGTGAAATTAAACGATATTTAAGAGATTTTTCACCAATTAAAATATCACGAACATTAAGAGATCATGCTTATTTAATTATGAGCAAAAAAGAAGAATTTATGAACAAAAATCATAAAGAACCTAGTTTAGATGAAGTCGTAAAAATGACTGGATTAAGTGAAAAAGAAGTCAATGAGGCGATAGGTTCAACGCAATGTGTTCAGTCGATATTTGAACAACCTAAAGGTGTAGAAAGTGAAAAAATCAATTTAATTGATCAATTATTTGATAAAAGTAAAGATATGAATTTAGTTTTTGATAAAATGGCACTAATAGATGCTTTAAAGCAATTAAATGAAAAAGAAAAATGGATTATTAATGAACGTTATTATTTAGATAAAACGCAAAGTGAAATTGCTAATACGTTAAATGTCAGTCAAGCTCAAGTTTCTAGATTGGAGAAAAATGTAATATTTCATTTAAAACAGTTAATGAGTTGATATAAATTAACTTCTTATTAATATACTATAATAGGAGGTTAGATAATGAGATTAATAGAACTTCAATGTAAGGATGTAATTAATATTGAAACGGGCTGTAAAATTGGATTTGTTTGTGATATTGAAATAGATCCAGAATGTGCTAGAATATGTGCAATTATAGTTGAAAAAAAGGGGATTTTTAACTATTTAAGATTTTTTAAAGAACCTTGTTTCATCGAAATTCCTATTAATAATATTATTTCTATTGGAAAAGACGTTATTTTAGTGAATATTTGTAGTTAGCAGTTTGTGTTTTTCTAAATCTGTGTTATAATATATACGAATTTTCATTAGGAGGAAATGTTATGGGTAAATTAAAGGATTGGATTTTCGCAACAGATGAAGAAGAATATGAAGAAAATTTTTCAGAAGAAGTTGATGCAGACCCAAAAACAAGTAGTATTTTTGAAAAACCTCATTCAGCTAGAACAAGTGAAGCTGTTAAAAAGTTTGGAGCAAATAAAGATAGTCAATTAGTTCTTTTTGAACCTAGAGCATATGGTGAAACACAAGAAATTGCAACATTTTTAAAACAAAAAAAAGCAGCAGTGGTAAATTTACATCGTTTACAAAAAGAACAATCTAAACGTGTGATTGACTTTTTAAGTGGTGTTATTTTTGCAATTGATGGTGACATTCAAAAAATCGGTCCTAAAATCTTCTTATGTACACCTAAAAATATTGGTGTTGATGGTTCGATTACAATGGAAGATTCTGAAGATTTAGAAGGATAATGTAAGGAGCTTCAAGCTTCTTTTTTATATGGAATATCTATTTGATCATTTTAAAGGAGAAGAAGAATTTGTTAAAAAGGTGATAGGATTAATAAGTAAAGCAGATGAATATCAAATGCCTTGTTTAACTGAGTTTTTATCTCCTTATCATCAACGTATTGTACTTTCGTTAGTGAATCATCAAAAAGACCTTCAAGTCATGTTTGAAGGTGGAATTGAAAATAGTGAAATGAAACGTTGTATCATCGCACCATCGTATTATAAAATTAATCAAGAAGATTTCGAAATTATTATTTTTGAAGTCAAATATGCCAGTAAATTTTCAACCTTAACACATTCAGATGTATTAGGTGCAATGATGTCAAAAGGGATTAAGCGAGAACGTTTTGGTGATATTGTTATTCATGATGGAATATTTTTTGCGTGTGATAAGGCAATTAGTGATTTATTGAGCGTTGAATTAGAAAGTATTAAAAATGCTAGTGTTCGTTTAGAAATCACAAATCGTAAAATCGAATCTAAAATTGAGTATCGAGTGAAGACTTTTTTTGTGTCTTCTTATCGTTTAGATACACTGCTTGCAAATTTGTATCATTTATCAAGAAATGAGGTAAACCGATATATTCAATCGGGATTTGTGAAAGTTAATCATAAAGTGGTTGTAGAAAACAAATTTTTGTGTAATAATAGTGATGTAATATCGTTTAAGAAGCATGGTCGTGTACGAGTGGAGTTTTTAGATAGAACAACAAAACAAGGCAATCATGTGATTGAGGGGTATTTCTATAAGTGAGGTGAAAGCATGAATAATCATCAGTTTAAAAAGCAGCTTTTTGGCTATAACAAACGTGAAGTGGATCAAACGATTGAAAATCTTCAGTTGTTAATTGACAATAAAGATTTGGAGATTTCTAAATTGAGCAAAGAAAAGTCTTCATTAACTGAACAAAATGCTTTACTGAGCCATAGAGTTAATATTAATGAAAAAACAAATGAAGAAATTGCGCGTTTAGCTTTAAAAGAAGCCAGTGAGTTAATTGAAAAAGCAAAAAGAAACGCCAATATGATTTTAAAAGAATCTTTAGACTATGTTCGCGATTTGAATAACGAAGTCGAAGGTTATAAAGATCAAGCAATTGCTTTTAGGGCAAGTGTTGAAAAGATGTCTAAGGATTTAATTGATACCATTGATCAATCTGAAGTGTTTTATTTGATTAATGAATCAAAAGAAGAAAAGTGATGAAAGAGACAGGATATTAGTGGAAATAATAGAGAGTCAGTGTTTGGTGGAAACTGATATGGAAAGTAATATCGAATCGCTCTGGAGCTGCCCCTTGAATAAAGTAGAGGTGTGCCGTTGGTCGCGTTAAGACATTGAGTGCATGATAAGTCATGAATAAAGGTGGTACCGCGTTAAGACGTCCTTTTTAGGAGGTCTTTTTTTATTTTAAAGGAGGAAAATTATGAATTACAAAGATACCTTATTAATGCCTAAAACCGATTTTGAAATGAGAGGAAATTTAACTAAAAAAGAACCGAAATTTATTGATCGTTGGGAAGAAATGAATTTATTTGAATTAGTTGAACAAGCAACTAAAGAAAATAAACCATTTGCTTTTCATGACGGTCCACCATATGCAAATGGAAATATGCATATAGGTCATATGTTAAATAAGGTCATTAAAGATATTATTGTTAGATATAAACAAATGACAGGTCATTATGTTCATTTTATTCCCGGGTGGGATACTCATGGTTTACCTATTGAAACTGCAATTCAAAAATTAGGAGTTAACCGTAAAGAAATGAGCGTGGCAGATTTTAGAGAAAAATGTAAAGAATATGCTTTACAACAAGTTGAAAAGCAAAAAGAACAATTAGTTCGTATGGGAACAATGGCGGATTATCATCACCCATATGTCACTTTAGATCCAGCTTTTGAAGCGAATCAAATTAATGTATTTGCTTCAATGGCATTAGATGGTTTAATTTACAAAGGAAAAAAACCGGTATATTGGTCTTATTCATCTGAGTCTGCTTTAGCAGAAGCTGAAATTGAATACTACGACGTAAAATCACCAACTATTTTCGTGACATTTGATGTTAAAGATGGAAAAGGGATATTAGAGGGTGATGAAAAATTTGTAATTTGGACAACAACACCTTGGACCATCCCTGCCAATACTGGAATTTGTTTAAATCCAGATTTAGTTTATGCGGTGGTTAAAACAAGCAAAGGTAAATTAATTATGCTTGAAAGTAAAGTGGAAGAACTGCTTGAAAAATTTAAGTTAAATGATGATTACAGTGTTTTAAAAACATTTAAAGGACAAGAATTAGAATACGTTGTTTGTACACATCCATTTGCTTCAATTGATGATTATTATAAACGTGATACTTTAGTTGTTTTAGGTGATCATGTTACAGAAGATGCCGGAACTGGGTGTGTTCATACTGCTCCAGGTCATGGGGTAGATGACTTTAATGTCGGAATGAAATATAACTTACCAATTTTATGTCCGGTTGATGATAAAGGATTAATGATGGAAGAAGCCGGTGAGTTTTTAAAAGGACAACACGTTGATAAAGCAAATAAAATTGTTGGACAAACATTAGATGAAATGGGACATTTATTATCATTAGAATTCATTACTCACTCTTATCCACATGATTGGCGTACAAAAAAACCGGTTATCTTTAGAGCAACTGCTCAGTGGTTCTGTTCAATTGATAAAATTAGAGATAAATTATTAGAAGAAATCGATAAAACAAATTGGATTAACCCTTGGGGACATATTCGTCTATACAACATGATTAAAGATCGTGGAGATTGGTGTATTTCAAGACAACGTGCTTGGGGAGTTCCAATTCCAATTTTCTATTGCGAAGATGGTACACCAATTATCGATAAAGAAGTATTTACACGTATTTCTAATTTATTTAGAGAATATGGATCAAATATTTGGTTTGAAAAGGATGAAAAATTCTTATTGCCTGAAGGATATACAAATGAACACTCACCAAATGGAATTTTCAAAAAAGAAACTGATATTATGGATGTTTGGTTTGATTCTGGATCAAGTCATACTGGAGTAATGAAAGAACGTTTAAATCAGTATCCAATGGATTTATATTTTGAAGGAAGCGATCAATATCGTGGGTGGTTTAACTCTTCGTTAATTATCGGAACGGCAGTTTATAACCAAGCACCTTATAAAACTGTTTTATCACATGGAATGGTTTTAGATGGTAAAGGAAATAAAATGTCTAAATCATTAGGAAACACAGTTGATCCAGTAAAATTAGTTAATCAATATGGGGCTGATGTTGTACGTTTATGGGTTGCTTCAGTGGCTTATCAACAAGATGTGCGTATTTCAGATGAAATTATGAAACAAGTGGCTGAAAGTTATCGTAAAATCAGAAATACTTTAAGATTTTTACATGGTAATTTAAATGGCTTTAAAACAAAGCATCTAGTTGCTTTAGATCAATTAGAATTAGTAGATGAATATGTATTATCAGAATTAAATAAAGTGATTGTGGAAACTAAAAAAGCCTATGAAAACTATGACTTTGCGGAAGCAAATCAAATTATGACAAATTATATGATTAATACATTAAGTGCTTTCTATGGTGACTTTACAAAAGATATTTTATACATTGAAAAAGAAGATGATTTAAGAAGAAGACAAGTTCAAACTGTATTCTATTATAACTTAAAAGCATTAACTCGTTTATTTGCACCAATTTTAGTATTCACAACTGAAGAATTACATGATTACTTTGACTTTGGTGATGACAAAGCTGCTTCAATTGCTTTAGAAAAAGAACCAGAAGTATTAGAGTTACCACATGAACAAAAAGCAAATGCGTTATTAGAGAAATTCTTAGAAGTCAGAAAAGATGTTTTAAAAGCATTAGAAAATAAACGTAATGAAAAAGTAATTGGAAAATCTTTAGAAGCAAAATTAACAATCTCATTAAAAGATGAATTTAAAGACATTTTAGAATTAAACGATTCATTAAAACAAATGTTTATTGTATCTAAATGTGAAGTTACTGATGAACATGATGGTTTTGAAGAATTTGAAACAAGCTATATTAAAGTTGAAAAATTTAACGGTCATGTTTGTGCAAGATGTTGGTGTGTATTCGATGATGAAGATATGCATGATGATGAATTATGCGAACGTTGTTATGATGTAATCAATAAATAGTTCAAAAGGTTTGATTCAAGACTGTAAAAGTGCTTTGAAATCAAACCTTTTTTATTTATTAATGGGAATTATTTGATTTATTGTGATATTTTTGTATAATGAAATAGGTGATAAAAATGAAATATTTAAAACAAAAGGAAACAATTGTTGCAATTGGGTTTGCAATAATGATGTTAATTATTGATCAGTTAAGTAAAATATTTGCAAGTAATATTTTACCATTTCGTTCAGGTGTACCAATTATTAAGAAGTTTTTATATTTTACTTATACAACAAATGAAGGAGCTGCTTGGTCTATTTTATCAGGAGCAAGTTGGTTATTTATTTTAGTAGCGGTGATTGCTTTTATTGTACTAGGATATTTTTTTGAACACTCTAAGCCTGAAGATCGTTTGACACGTTTTGGAATTATTATTATATTAAGTGGAACACTTGGTAATGCCATTGATCGTATATTATATGGATATGTACGAGATTTTATTGATATTATGATTTTTGGCTATGATTTTCCAATTTTTAATGTCGCTGATATTTGTATTTGTATTGGAGTTCTTTTAATTTTTATTGAAATTTTTGAGGAGGAGTATCAACAGTGGAAACAATCGAGATTGTCGTAACTGATGATTTTATTAATACACGTTTGGATAAATATTTAGCGAGTGTGTTAGTAGATTTATCAAGAACAAGATTGCAACAGTTTATTAATGAGGGCTATGTTTTAGTCAACGGAAAACAAGAAAAAAGTAGTTATAAACTACAAAAAGAAGATTTAATTGAAATTGAATTACCAGAAGATAAAGAAATGGAAATCGAACCAGAAGATATTCCACTAGATATTGTGTATGAAGATAGTGATGTGATTGTTGTCAATAAACCTACTGGAATGATTGTTCACCCTTCAGTAGGGATTAATAGCGGGACATTAGTGAATGCTTTACTTTATCATTGTAAAGATTTATCAGGAATTAACGGTGTCATTCGTCCGGGTATTGTTCATCGAATTGATAAAGAGACAAGTGGACTTTTAATGGTCGCTAAAAATGATAATGCTCATCGTGATTTAAGCAAGCAATTAAGAGAGCATAGTGTCGAAAGAAAGTATTTGGCGATTGTTCATGGGGTGATTAATCATGATTATGGAAAGATTAATGCACCTATTGGACGTGATCCAAAAGATCGTCAAAAAATGACTGTCACAGACGTTAATGCAAAAGAAGCTTGTACTAATTTTAGAGTTATTGATCGTTTTAAAGATGCAACTTTAGTAGAATGTCGATTAGAAACTGGAAGAACACATCAAATTAGGGTACATATGCAATTTATTGGACACCCGGTTTATGGTGATCCAAAATACGGAAGACGTAAAGATGATTTTTCATTTGGACAATATCTTCATGCTAAAACATTAGGATTTGTTCATCCGGTGACTGGAGAAATGTTATCTTTTGATTCAACGTTGCCTAAAGAATTTGAAGAATTATTACAAAGGTTAAGAGAAGATTCTTAATCTTTTATTTTTACTTGCATAAATATTTATTTTTTTGTATAAATAATTTAAGAGGTGAAATAATATGCGTAAGGTGATTAATTGGGATCAATATTTTATGGGGGTGGCGAAGTTATCGGCTTATCGATCTAAAGACCCTAATACTCAAGTAGGAGCATGTATTGTAAATCAAGATAAAAAGATTGTAGGAGTAGGATATAATGGCTTACCTTGGGGGTGTGAAGATGATGAATTTCCTTGGGAAGTCAGAGAAGGTGAATTATATGATACAAAATATCCTTATGTAGTCCATGCTGAATTAAATGCGATTTTAAATAGTACTGGTTCATTAAAAGGATGTAAAATTTATGTTTCGTTATTTCCATGTCATGAATGTGTAAAAGCAATTATTCAAAGTGGGATTAGTGAAATTATATTTGAAGATGACAAGTATAAAGATACTCCAAGTGATTATGCCGCTAAACGTATGTTAAGTTCAGCAGGTGTAAAATATACAAAAATTGCACCATTTGAGTTGAATAGTTTATAAAAAAATATTGTGGTCAAAAAAAACACTCTATTAACAAACATTAAAATAGAGTGTTTTTTTTTGACCACAGAGCATATAAATAATCTAATATTATATCCCTTTTTTAGCGGCTAAATCACGGATACGACGTGTGTTAGTTAAATGAAGCTTTGCCGTTTTATTTAAAATATTTTCGCCATAAGTACAAACTAAATCAGACCCGATGACATCAACATTTGCACTTGTTCCTCTAGGTAAATTGACTTTTAATGACTTACACATATTTGCAAAGTATTGTAAATAAGCATATTTTGCTAAAATATAAGAACAACCAACCGCATAGAATTTTAAATCTGCATTTTGTTCAAATTGAACGTCTTTAACTACCACAACTTCACTTTTTAAATAATTGTAGTATGTTTTACTTGAGACAAATTGTTCGATGACTTTAGTATCTACAGATTGTTGTAATTTTTGCATAATATTTGTAATTGCTTGATTATGTAACTTCGCTTTTAAATTCGCTTGATTAACCCCGTTGCCTATGGCTTTATTATAATGCGTATTATCTAAAAGCAGTAAACTATAAAGAATTCGATCTTTAATTTGTCGTGCTTTTTCGATAATTTCTTGATTACTTAAATGTATAGTATTTGTAACATCGATTTCTTTAAGCCAATTAATATCATCTTGATCGACATAACACGCTACAATACACATTGGTCCAAAATAATCAGCAGAACCATATTCAGCTGCACCGATATGATTTTGAATACAAATTCCATCATCATATAATTGATGAGTTTTCTTTGAACTTTTTTGCCAATGATTTGCTTCGTTTAAAGCATTGATTCCAACAAAACTGACTGTAAAGTCATCATGACAAGCAATTTCGCAACCAACTGTCTTTGCTGCAAATAGTACATGAGAATCTTCGTTAGAAATCATTTGGCTATCATAGAACTTTTTCATTTTATCTAATAAATTTTTATTAATTTTAATAACAATTGGTTCCATTGCATTCGCCTCCTACGTTAATTATAACACTTTTTTATTAATTTTGACAGTCTAAATTTATTTTGTTAAAATGATAAATGAGGTGGTAAAAATGAATTTCAATTTTTTAGATATATGTATCATTATTTTTTTGTTGGCAAGTATTGTCATTGGTTACTATAAAGGTTTTACAAAACGTTTTTTATCTTTTATATGCACCATAGCAGCCTTAATTGGCGCTTATTTATTATCTAAGCCAGTTTCATTAGTATTATCATTTAAAATTAATGCTTTAACTAATTTACCAAGTGAAGTAGTGCAAAATATTTATCCTATTATTTATCGCATGGTTGCTTTTGTAGTTTTGGTGATTATTTTAATGGTTGTCAAAGTCATTTTAATGGTTATTTTAAAACCTCTTGTTAAATCGATTATAGATGGCTTAAAACTAACAAGAACACTAGATGGTATTTTAGGTTCAATGCTAAGTTTAGTGCAATCTACAATTTTGAGTTATATTGTATTAATTATGATGTGTTTACCTATTAATCCTAAAACATATCAAATGGTCAATCATTCATTAGTAGGAAATAAAATTCTTGAATTAGTTCCTTCTATCAGCAAATCTGTAAAAGGATTGAATGAATTAAGTAATTTTGTTAAAACGATGGATTTAGATAATTTTATAGAACAGTTTGATTTAGATAAAATTAAATCATTAGATGAAAATTCGTTAAAATCAGTCAGAAATTTAGCAAAAAGTGCAATGGATTTAGGGGTTGTCAGTGAGGAAGAAATTACACAATATTGTAATCAAGTCGTTGATCAAATTAATCAAATTGATACAAGCGTTTCAGTTACGCCATCACAAAAAGAAGAAATTGATAAGATTCTTGAATTACCTGGTGTGACAGAGGAATTAAAATTAGCAATAAGTCGTAAAATTAATGTTCAATAAATTATTTGAAAGGACAGGTGAAAATGAGAAAAATATATGAAACTTTAGAGTTTGACCAAGTTAAAAATCAGTTAATGAATTTTGTTTCAAGTACATTAGGAAGACATAAAGTTGATGAACTTGAAATGTATCAAGATAAAGATGAATTGCTTTATCAATTGGCATTAACCGATGAGGCAAGTCGTTTATTATATGGCTATGGACGTTTGCCTATTGGTGGGTTAAGAGATAATACTTTACTTTACCAAAAAGCAAAGATGGATGGAATCATCTATCCACGTGATTTATTAAGCATTGTTTCTTCATTAGAAGCAACTGCTCAAGTGATTGAATATCAAGAAAAAAGTGAAATTGATACACCGAATTTTAATGAATTAGTTTCACAATTAGTAAGTATCAATGAACTTTCGAAAGAAATTTTAAGATGTGTTTCTTATGATGGTGAAATTTATGACCATGCATCAAGTGAGTTATATCGTATTCGTAAAACAATTCGTAATATTGAAACAAATATTCAATTAAAAATGGAACAACTTTCAAGTTTACAAAAGGATAATTTAAGTGAAGCCATTGTCACACAACGAAACGATCGTTTTGTATTGCCGGTTAAGAGCAGTCATAAACATCAAGTTAAAGGAATTGTTCACGCTGAATCGGCTTCGAGTAAAACAGCTTATATTGAACCTGAAAGTGTAGTTTTGATGAATAATCAATTAGCTGAAGAAAAAATGAAAGAAGCAGATGAGATTGAACGTATTTTATATGAACTTTCTCAATTAGTTAAAAAACATTTACCGGTATTAATTAAAAACCAAGAGGTTATGCAAATGTTAGATTTTATGTTTGCTAAAGGGGGATATGCAAATCATACTCAAAGTAATATAGCGACTATTATCGAGGGATTTGATGAATTGAAACTTTACCAAGCAAGACACCCGTTAATTGATCCAAAAACGGTGGTGGCAAATGATATTATTGTTGTAAAACCACATCATATGTTGCTAATTACAGGAAGTAACACCGGAGGAAAAACGGTGACTTTAAAAACAATGGGATTATTGACTATGATGAGTTTATCAGGACTTGCTATTCCGGTAACAAGAGCAAGTATTCCATTTTTTGATGCGATTTATTGTGATTTAGGAGATGAACAATCAATAGAACAATCGCTTTCTACTTTTTCATCACATATGAAAAAAATTGTCGAAATTACAAATAATGTCACTAGTCAATCATTAGTATTAATCGATGAAGTGGGAAGTGGAACTGATCCAAAAGAAGGGGAAAGTTTAGCTCAAGCAATTTTGGAATTTCTTCATGGCTATCATTGTATGATTGTAGCCTCTACCCATTATTCGGCGTTAAAAAAATATGCTAAAGAAAAAGAATATGTGTTAACGTGCAGTGTAGAGTTTAATTTAGAAAGCATGCGTCCTACATATCATTTATTACCCGGCTCAGTAGGACAATCTTATGCTTTTGAAATTTCATCAAGACTTGGGTTAAATGAACATATTGTTGCAAATGCACGAGAATTAAAACAACTTTCTTTAACTCAAGAAGAAGTTTTATTAGAAAAATTAGAAGCAGAGTTAGAAGCCAATCGTCAATTACAAGAAAAATTAAATGAGGCGATTGCTTTAAATCAAAAACAAGAAAAACAATGGCAACATCAAATTAAGCAATTGGAAAATAAAAAAGAGGAGTTATTAGAAGAAGCAAAAGCTAAAGCCAATGAAATTATTGAAGAAGCAAAAGAAGAAGTGCAAATTGTTCTTGATGATATTAAAGCCCAATCTAAAGACGTTAAACCTCATGTTGTCATTGATGCAAAACATCAACTTGATGGATTAAAATATATCAAAACACAAGAAGTGATTAAAAATACAGAAAAGCATACTTATAAATTAGGAGATCGTGTCATTATTTTATCTGTAAATCGTGAAGGAGAAATCGTTTCATTACCTAAAAATAACAAATTAACAGTGAGTTTAGGTGGATTAAAAATGCAAGTCAATGAAGATGAAATTAAATATATCGGACCGGCTATAAAAATCAAAACAAAAGTGAATACAAAATCACTTAAAAAAATGTCAACCGGACATTATGAAATTAATGTGATTGGAATGCGTTATGAAGAAGCGATGGCGATGGTGGATAAGTTTTTAGATAATGCTTTAGTGCATAATTACCCTCATGTTCGCATTGTTCATGGAATGGGAACAGGGGTATTGAGAAAGGGGGTTAGACAAATGCTAACTAAAAATAAAAATGTTGTAAGTTTCCGTGATGGTGGACCTAATGAAGGTGGACTAGGGGCTACATTAGTTTATTTTGAATAGGGTGAAATTATGGCAAATGATTTAATTAGACATAAGTTATCTTTACTTCCGCTAGAACCGGGTTGTTATTTAATGAAAAATAGCGAAGGAACAATTATTTATGTTGGAAAGGCTAAGAAATTAAAAAATAGAGTATCCTCTTATTTTAATGGGGTACATAATTATAAGACGACTAAATTGGTCAGTGAGATTGTTGATTTTGATTATATTGTGACACATTCTGAAAAAGAAGCATTGTTACTTGAAATTAATTTGATTAAAGACTATTCGCCTAAATATAATATTATGTTTATGGATAATAGTTATTATCCTTATATTCAAATGACAAAAGAAAGACACCCTCGTTTAAAAATTGTTCGTGATGTTAAGGATAAAAAAAATAAATACTTTGGACCTTTTCCTGATGCCACAGCCGCTCGTGAGATTTATAAATTATTAAATCGTTTATATCCTTTAAGAAAATGTAATCATATTCCTAATAAACCTTGTTTATATTATTCATTAAATCAATGTCTAGGACCTTGTATTAATGAAATTGATGAATCCGTATATCAAGAAATGACAACAAAAATCGCCAAATTTATTAAAGGTGATGTTAAAGAGGTTATGGAAGATTTAGAACATAAGATGTTAAAGGCAAGCGAGGAGTTACAATTTGAACAAGCCAAAGAATATCGTGATTTAATGCGTTATATTAAACATGTGACCAGTAAGCAACATGTACAATTTAATGATCAAATTGATCGTGATATTATCGGTTATTACGTGGATAAAGGATATTTAAGTGTTCAAATATTTTTTATGCGAAATGGTAAATTACTTGCTAGAGACATTAACTTAGTGCCAATTTATGGTGAAATTGAAGAAGAATTAGCGAGTTTCATTGTCCACTTCTACAATAAAAATACAACACCTAAAGAGATTTTAATGCCTAAAATCGAAGATCTTGAAATATTAGAAGAAGTGTTGGAATGTAAAATTATTCAACCAAGTCGTGGTGATAAAGCCGACTTAGTCAAAATGGCATGTGATAATGCTAAAGAGATGTTAGAAAAGAAATTTATGTTAATGGAAAAAACAGAGTCTAATCAATTAAATGCTATTGATGAATTAGGAGGACTATTAAATATTGAACGACCTACTGTAATTGAACTTTTCGACAATTCAAATATTCAAGGAAGTTATGCAGTGGCAGGGATGGTTTGTTTTGTTGAGGGTAAACCTTCTAAAAATGATTATCGTAAATTTAAGATTAAAACAGTAGAAGGACCAGATGATTATGCCAGTATGAAAGAAGTCATTTACCGTCGTTATTTTAGAGTATTAATGGAGGGACTTAGGCGTCCTAATTTAATCATTGTCGATGGGGGTAAAGGACAAATTGAAGCTGCCAAAGAGGTTATTCAAAGTTTAAATATGAATATTTATGTATGTGGGTTAAGTAAAGATGATAAACATTCAACGGCTTTATTGCTTAATCAAGAAGGTGAAGTTGTTGATATTGATCGTAAAAGTCAATTGTTTTATTTACTTACTCGTATGCAAGATGAAGTCCATCGTTATGCAATTAGTTTTCATAAAAATGTGCGTTCAAAATCGCTGTTTGCCTCTATATTAGATGATGTGAGTGGGATTGGTGAGACACGAAAGAAAAAATTACTTCGTAAATTTGGTAGTGTAAAAAAAATGAAAGAAGCCAGTTTAGAAGATTTAGAAGAAGTATTACCTAAAAATGTTGCATTTGAATTAAAAGAGCGATTGTCAAAAGAATAACATTTCTATTCCTTAGTTCATATGATATATTAAGGAGGGGAAGTATGTTATTAACAAAGCGTGAAAGACAAATATTTGAAATGCTTATTCAAAGTGCTTCAACTAAAGAAATTGCTAATACGCTTCATATTAGTGAAAAAACAGTACGCAATCATATTTCAAACGTAATTCAAAAATTAGGGGTTACTTCAAGGTTACAGGCTTTATTGGAATTGGTTGCATTAGGAGAATTGAAAATTGAAAAGTCACAGTAGTGGCTTTTTTCATTATGATATTTAGTGGTTTTAATAGCGTTTTGATATGAATTAGTATATAATTGGTAAGAGGTGATTTTGTGAAACTCAAACGTTACCATATTATGTTATTTGCGACAATTTGTTTTTTAATTGTGTTTATAGGAATCAATCGTAAATATGATCGTTTTTATCGTATTCAAGGAATGAATAATGATAATCGTATGTTAATTGAAACCTATTTAGATTCAGCACAACAAGAATATATTATCCAAAATAATATACCCGTTGATCAGTTTATTGATTATATTCAAATCGATGGTTTTTTGATTTATAATTATGAATATTATCATCAAGTCGAAAATCAAGGAACTTTTAATTCTTTAGTAGAAGTTGTGACTCATACAAATGCAATTATAGAAAAATTAAACGAAGAGACGCCTTGGTCAGTGAATGAAAACTTAACGACATTAATTGATAATAATTTATTATTGGATTATGAAACAAATAATTCATTTAATTTTAATTATATTAATTTATATACAGATTTAAAACCTTATTATGTATTAGAAGAAGAAAATTATATTGAGGCTATTGATACCCTTGTTCAAAGTTTAAGTAAATTGGGCATGACTTCAATTAGTGATAGCACTTCATTACTTAATGAATTGTTTATCCATTACTCACCTATTCAAGTTTCTAATTTAATGAATTATGCATTAGAAGCAAAGAAAATGAATTTTGTCATTGATCCTACGGATATTGTTACCTTAGTAGATCAAGATCATTTTATTACAGACTATGTACCTGAAAACTTAGTCGTGATTGAAGATATTCCGCGTTTATCTTATTTTACTTACTTAAACGAAGAAGTTTATAGTTCACTTAAAGAAATGTTTGAAGCGTATAAACAAGTTGAAAATACTGAAAGTATTATGGTAGTTGAAGGGTATCAAAGTTACGAAACATTGGAAAAATCACAAGCTGGTTTTAGTGAATCACAATTAGGATTACAAATGTCTTTTAAAGTTGAAGAAATTGCCATCAGTGAATTTGATACTACTAATTTTAAAGAGTGGCTTAATGATAATGCCTATTTGTATGGATTTATATTACGTTATCCACAAGATAAAAATGAAATCACAAATCATGATTATGAAAGTAATGTTTATCGCTATGTAGGTAAAGATGTCGCATTAAAAATGAAAAATGAAAATATTTCAACATTAGAAGAGTATCATCAAAATGATAGTCAGGGGGATTTATGAAAAATAAAATAGGAATTTTTGATTCAGGTGTAGGGGGATTAACCGTTCTACAATCAATGAAACAATTGTTGCCAAATGAAGATTTAATTTATGTTGGTGATAATGCCAATTGCCCATATGGTGATAAAACACACGAGCAGTTATTACATTGTGCAGTGAAAATAGTAAAATATTTTATTAGTCGAGACATTAAAATTATTGTACTTGCTTGTAATACCACTTCAGCCAGTGTGTTAGAAGATTTAAGACAATTATTTAAAGATGTTTTAATTATTGGCGTTATTGATTCAACAGTTCAAAGTTTTTTAAAAAAAGACTTAAATCATGTTTTAGTTATCGCAACTAATGCAACGATTCAATCAAAAAAATATGAACAAACAATTTTATCGTATAAAAAAAATTGTCAAGTATTTTCTTTAGCGACACCTCAATTAGTCCCGCTAATTGAATCCGGTGAATATAAAAATGGAATTGTCTTACAAATTGAAGAGGCATTAAAACAATATCATAGTAAGATTGATTCAATTATTTTAGGTTGCACACATTATCCAATTATTAAAAATCAAATAAAAGAAGTTTTAGGGGATATTGAGTATATTTCTTCGAGTGATTCTGTAAGTGATGAAGTTAAGTTTTATTTACAAAAACACCATTTATTAAGTCACTTACAAGGAAGTGTTGAAATTAATACAACGGGTAATGTGGAAGAATTTATATATGCCGCTTCTAGTTTTTTTGATTTTTCAAATGTTGAAGTTTTTCATATTGATGTTTAGAGGTTTCCAAAAGTGGAAATCTTTTTTATTTTAAATGTATTTATGATATTCTATATTTAAGATATTAAATAAGCGTTATAAAGAGACAAAAATAATGAATGCTGTAAAATTAGTTGAGTATGTCAATGAACAAAATCAATCAGTAGAATTAATTAAACAATTTTGGTTATGTCATAATCATATTATTCAAACTCAAAATGAATGTTTGCAAGATGTTGAAAATTGGATTAAAAGTAATTATCAAGTTTATTTTATTGTTTATCAAAAATAATATATTGGATTTGTTTATTCAGGGAATTGTTAAGCAGTATTCTATTTCTTTATATATCGAAGCTGCTTCAAGAAATGAAAAGGTGATTAGACTTTATCGTCGCTTAGGATATGATTGTTTAAATACAATTTCAATTCGCAAAGATTTTAATCAAGATGATTTAGAGTGTGTAAAACACGAAAAAATCTATGATCTTGATTTTGAAATCCGTAAAGTTAAAAGTGATTAATTGACTGTTAATCTGAATTATACTTAAAATAAGTTGAAAATAAAGTGATAAGTAGTAAATGCTTTAAAATCATTAACAAATAAAAGTTAGTATTTTAAAAGGAAATGGTATATTTATTTGATGTTGTAGATGATGACTGGTGATTTTTCTAGTGATATACTTAGATCGTAAAGATAAATTTAAAGGAGTTAAAATTATGAAAAAAGATAAAAAATAGTAAATTAGTTTTATATGTTTTTTGATCGTCTCAATGATGAATTTTATTGATAAAGATACAACTACGGCAGTAATGTTTTTATTACTTGGAGTATCATTTTTACTTTTATCAACAACACATTTAAACACTCATAAAAAATAAATTTTAGTCTAAATCATTCAAAAAATTAAGACTGTTGAAAGGGGGATGTATTATGAATTAAGCATGGTCAAAATTGAATAAAACAATGCAAACACAAATCAAAAAGAAAAAAACTTATAATTTAGGAATTATGACATTGTTTGATTTGCGAAATCAGTTAATGGAAACTTTAATATCATTGAAAGAAGAATTAAACAGAGAAGATTTTAGCGCCATTCCTTTTATCAATGCTAAGGGTTATCATAGTAAAACTATTGCATATTCAATTTAGCATATTTTTCGTATTGAAGATATAGTTGTTCATACATTAATTCATGAAAATTAACAAGTTTTTTTTACAGGTAATTATCAAGAACGTATTCATTCACCGATTATTACAACCGGTAATGAACTTGTTGAAGAGGGGATTGTTGATTTTTCAAAACAACTGAATTTGAAAGAACTTTATTCATATATTTTTGAAGTAAAGAAAAGCACTGAAACGATAATTAGTCATTTATCCTATGATGAATTGAAAATGAAAATACCGGAAGAAAGAAAAGAACGGTTAAAATTATTAAATGTTGTCAGTGATGATGAAAATGCAATTTGGCTGATTGATTATTGGGGTAATAAAGATATTCGAGGGTTAATACAAATGCCATTTTCAAGACATTGGATTATGCACATAGAAGCAATTTTGCGTATCAAAAATAAATTGCATTCTTAAATGTAAATTGAAATTTGACGAGGTGATAAGATGGATTTTAGACAAGCTATTATGCGAGACTTGCCACAGTTAAAAGATATGTATAAACGAATTATTCAAAACATGAATGAACAGGATATTCAAATTTGGGACGATGTTTATCCTTGTGAATTTTTTGAGGAAGATATAAAAAATAATCAACTATATGTTTTGCTTAACAATGGCGAAATAGTATCGGCATTTGTTTTGTCCAATACAAACTTAGGAGAAGATGCGGTTAAATGGAATGATAATCACGCGGAAGCTATATATATATATTGATCGATTAGGTGTAAATATTAAATATTCAAAAAAAGGTATAGGTAGTCTAATGCTTGATAAGGCAAAAGAAATCGCCAAAACACTTGATGCTAAATATCTTAGACTTTTTGTGGTAGATAGAAATATACCGGCAATTCAACTGTATATTAAAAATGGGTTTGTAAAGGTTGATGGTGTTTACGATGAAGTATTTGGTGATGGTTTTGTATTACATGAGTATGGCTATGAAATAAAACTTTAATAAGTTTTACAAATTTCAATTTGTAAAACAGAAAATTAGAATTTTTAGAGAATCATGTTGTAAGAATGAGGGACAAATTAGTGGCTAGATTGTCAGATTGGTTTAGTCAAGAAATATCTCGCAATGTAAGTAAGACTGCAGTTGATATTGTTAGAGACAAAAAGATGGAGTTGGTGTTTATCGTATTGGTGTAATTATTTTGTTAGTATGTGGTATAGGATGGATATTACTTTCGTTCATTCCAATCATCTGTAAAAATCCATTAAGTAATTGGGGTTGGATGCTAATTTTGGCTGCTATTAATATTGTTTTAGGGATAGTTCTTGTGTTTTTAAGTAAAAAGTCTAAAAGATTTGAAGAATGGGCTAATAAAGACTTTCACAAAAGTTTAAAGGAGCAAGAAAAATTAAAAAAGAAAGTCCAAATTGGAAAAGTCACTTTACCAATTACATATGGAGATACTTTAGCACTTAAAGTACTTGGAGTTATTGCTATTTATATTGGAGATTGGATGTTTACAGGGATGGGTGGAGTGGTAATGTTAAAATAAATGAAGTGATTATTACTTTTTTTATAAACATTATACAGATGATTTGGTAATTTCCAATTTATATGGCAAATAACAGATTGGAAGTTGTTGAATTTTCAAACCTCTCATTGCATAGAAATAATAATTATATTATCCTTAAAGTAGGAGATGGCTATAGTGGTAAACGAAGATAAAAAAAGATTTTAATGCGATGTTGCACGATAATAAGGATATGCCAAAATTTCAATCATCATAGATCAAAAAAGTATTGAAAAATATGGGGAAAGTAAAATGTATTTTGCCCCGTCAATCGACTATGACAAAGTAATGAAAAAAATATATGATGTTATGGTATAAAAATTAAAAAGCGAAGGATTTTAATGAAATTAGGAACTACTTATATATGTGTTGAAAATATAGAAAAATCTTTAAATTTTTATAAACAACTTCTACAAAAGGAACCTATATATAGTAATGATGATTGATGGATTACATTTGATTGTGGGAATTTACTTTCACTTTATAATAAAAAATATGATGAAAAAATCAAATTGTATTCATTTTAATCAAGCCTATATTGATGATTTTATAAAAGAAGATGATATTAAAAAGAATAATATTGTTATTTTTAATTTTGAAGTAGAAAATTTAGAAAGTGAGTATCAAAGAATTCAATCACTTCAAATTGGTGAAGTTTCTAAAATAATGTATGTCAATGTGCATATGTCTTATTATTATTTTAATGTGATTGATCCAGATGGAAATGTTTTGGAAATAACTGGTAATTATTCAACTAAAAAAGAAACGATAGAATAAGTGTTGGATTAAATTTATAAGTTTAGTAAATAGTATGATGATTTAATTTTAGAAAATGAAAATAAATAAAAAAGATGTTTTGACTTTATGCAATTCTATGAAAATATTGGACTTTAGTGGGCAGATACAAAAAGTAAAATGTTCAACTTTAATTATTTGCGGAAAAAAAGATAAAGTCAATTTAAAGAGTGCAAAATACTACTTTGAAAATATAAAAGGTGCTAAATTGCAACTTATTGAAGATATAGGGCATATTGTCAATGAAGAAAATCCTAAAATATTAGCAAGTTTATTAAGTAACTTTTATATAAAATATTAAATATGCTTTTTTGAAATAACAAGATTTATAAGCACCATATTTAAGAAATAGATTTAAGAGAAAATCAAAAACTATAATGACTTTGATATAATTAATGATTTGAATTGTTAATAGTAATACAATATTAAATATCTTGGTGAGTTTTTTTAGTTTATGAATGATTGAGATAGAAACGTTATTCATGAGATGATTTTTATCATAAATATCACTTTTATTCATATATTGAATTGAGGTGGTAACATGAAAAATAAAATCATTAAAACGTTATTGGTATGTGGATTTGTTTTAGGGGTTGCTTATGTTTATAATAAGAATCAAAAAGATGAAAAAACACCGGTTGCAAATATTGTTTATACTAAGGAAAATAATTACAAAGAGGTTGTTTTTCAAGATGAAAGTCAGACTTTAATTCCAGTAAATATAGAAGTGAGTCCTGGCGAATCTTTAGAACAAGAAGTAACGAATATTATTAGTATAATGAAAACTAAACCAACTAATTTTAAAGGATTATATCCTGTCATTAATGAAGATATTTCAATTAATTCAGTGAGTTTAAATAATGGGTTATTAACTTTAGATTTTAGTGAGGGATTAATGAATTTAACGAAAGAAAGTAGTTTGAATTTTTTAGAAGCTTTAACATGGACACTTTGTAATTATAAAGATATTGAAGAATTACATTTAACTTGTAATAATAATGAAGTGACTAATCTTCCAGAAAGTTATATTTCTTTATCACAAAATTATAATCATAGTTTAGGGTTAAATAATTTTGAATCAGTAAATGCTTATTTACATAAAACCAATGCATTAGTGGTTTATGCAAATAAAGTGATTGATCAACAATTGTTTTATGTTCCAATGACTAGGCGTATTAATACTAATAATCTTGAAATTAAAGATAAAGTTGCCATGCTTTTAAAACAAACTTCGATTTCATCTTTACTTAAAGAAAATGAGATTTTAAGTGAATTAGAAGTATTAGAAGGAACTGAAATCAGCGATGGAAAATTAACAGTTAATTTAAATGACCGGGCTTTATTAGATGAAATGTCTTTAAATCCACAAGTATCAGATTTATTAATGTTATCATTAAGACAACTTGATGGTGTTGAGACAATTGCTTTTGAAGTTAATGGTGAAGCAATTGGCCAAGATGAAATAGTTTCAAAAGAGATAGTTTATAATGTGGTGGCTTTATAAACAATTATCATTTGATGATTGTTTCTTTTTTGTTTTGTGATATACTTTTTGGTGAGGTGATGATTGTGCTTAAAAGTGAAACGTATTTACAAAGAATAAAGTGGTATAAAGAGGCTCGTTTTGGAATGTTTATTCATTTTGGGGCTTATAGTGTGCCTGCTAGAGGTGAGTGGGTAAGAAGTTATGAACAACTTAGTATTGAAGATTATCAAAAATATGTAGATGCCTTTAATCCTGATGATTGTGATATGGAAAAATGGGCAAAGATGGCAAAAAATGCCGGAATGAAATATGCAGTATTAACAGCCAAACATCATGATGGTTATTGTATGTTTAATACGCAATTAACTGATTACAAATCTTCTCGAGATTTTGTGGAAGAATTTGTAAACGCTTTTAGAAAAGAAGGGTTAAAAGTAGGACTTTATTTTTCATTAATTGATTGGCATCATCAAGATTTTCCGCATTATAAAGATCGTCAGCACCCTGAAAGAAATAATGAGAAGTTTAAAGACGTTTACCATGATTTTAATAATTATTTAAATTTTATGCACGGTCAAGTTAATGAGTTATGTACAAACTATGGTAAAATTGATATTATGTGGTTTGATTTTTCATACGATAAGATGACCGGCGAAAAATGGCAAGCTACAAAATTAGTTCAAATGGTTCGTCGTTTACAACCGGATATCATTTTAGATAATCGTTTAGAAGCTAGTGGCGAAGGCTTTGGTTCTTTAACTTCTAAAAATCCTAATGTATATGCTGGTGATTTTGCTTCACCAGAGCAAATTATTCCTCCTTATGGGTTATTAAACGAAGAAGGTGAACCAATTTTATGGGAGGCTTGTATTACAATGAATGATCATTGGGGTTATTTTGCAGATGATCATAATTTTAAAGAAACATCAACGATTATTAGAAAACTTGTTGAATGTGTTTCAAAAGGTGGGAATATGTTATTAAATGTTGGTCCTGATGCAAGGGGACATTTTCCTAAAGAATCGATTCAAATTTTAAAAGAAATCGGAGATTGGATGAGTTGTTATTCTAAAAGTATATATGGTTGTGATAATGCCATGATGGAAAAACCTGAAAATGGACGTATTACAAAAAAAGGAAATAAACTTTATTATCATATTATGGAAATGGGAATAGGTGGTATTGCTTTACAAGGAATATCGCACGATCAAATTGAGATGATTATTAATCTTAGTGATGGCAGTGAGTTACAACCATTAGATTTTTGGACGGTTAAAAATTATCCGGATATTGTGTTTGTTGATTTTAAAAATACCAATCGTTTACCTAATCCGATTGATACAGTAATTGAGGTGACTTTAAAGTGAAAAAATTAGTGATTATGTCAGATAATCATGGTGCAACTAATCATATTGAAAAAGTAAGATTAGAAAATCCAGATGCTGATTATTATATTCATTGTGGTGATTTTGAAAGTTATGATGATGTTGTTGATGGGTTTATTGCAGTTACCGGTAATAATGATTGGGGATCTGCTTTAAATAAATACGAAAGTCTTGAAGTGGAAGGATATAAAATTTTAATTTGTCATGGACAACAGTTTGGTTATTTTAGCAGAGAACAATATATGGTAGAATTTGCAAAAGAAAATCATATTGATATACTCATTTCCGGTCATACGCATATGCCTTTAAATGAAGTAATTGAGGGAATCCATCTCATTAATCCGGGTTCTACATATTTACCTAGAGGAGGTTCATTACCAAGTTATGCCATTTTAACAATCGATCAAGATCAAGTACAAGTTGAAATCATACCATTTGAATAAATTATAATGAGATTTTATCATAGATTTTTACTTAGTTATGGATATGAAAATAAGAGATTTTAAATGTTATTAGATTTTTAATGATATAAGAAACCCTATTTAAAGTATTCTTTTAAGAAAGTAAATATCTTGAAATAAATCTCTTTTATTTTATTAGAAAATAGTTGACTTTGGATTAATTAAGTGTTATTATGATTAGGCAGTTGAAAGTGTCTACGTAGCTCAGCTGGATAGAGCACACGCCTTCTAAGCGTGCGGTCAGGGGTTCGAATCCCTTCGTGGACGCCATTTGATAATAACACACTTTAAAGTGTGTTTTTTTATTATTTACAAATTATGTGGATATTTTAAATAATTACTGATTTAAAAAGATTGATTTTAAATATTCGTATGTTTTATATAGAGAAAATAATAAGCTTAAATAAATTACTTTGTTTAGTTTAGTACTACTATATCATTACTTGAAATATTTTTTTTGTTAATTTCATCAAGACTTTCTTGTTTAAAAAATATCCATACACAATATTAAAGAACAACTATGACCTAACACCCCAAACTTTCAATTATCAATATTATTTGTAATAGTAAGATAATTGTGATATTGATTTCAGTTCTCATTTTTTAATAAAGTATGTAAAAAAATATTAAAAACAGTTGAAATTTATAATAAATTGATGTATTATATGCAAGTAAGTTGTCTACGTAGCTCAGCTGGATAGAGCACACGCCTTCTAAGCGTGCGGTCAGGGGTTCGAATCCCTTCGTGGACGCCATTTGATGATTAAGCATTCAATGAGTGCTTTTTTATTTTGCAAAGGAAGTGAAAAGATGATTGAAGAATACATAGAATCAGGGTTGTATAAAGAAGCATTAGAACAATTAACAGATACCAGTGATGAGTATGTTCGTTATCAAAGATTAGTGTGTTTATATGGATTAAAGGAATTATTCCAGGCTAAACAAGAAGGAATACTTGCTAAGGCCAATGCGAAAGAAACTTATTATGATGTTGTTTCAATTTATTTATCTGTTTTAAAAGATTTAGAAGAATATGAAGAAGCCATTAATATTATCATTGAAGAATTATCAATGCCTTATATTCCATATCAATACGAAACAATGTTTAATGCTGCTTATGATGAATTATTATTAGCTAAACAAGAATCAAATGCTTTACAACAAATTAAACATGAAATTTTTAATGAAGAAGAATTATCTCGTATTCTAACAAGTCCTGTAAATGAAGATTTGCTATATATGGCTATTGATCAATTAAATGGGATGAATGTGAGAACATTTCTTCATGATATTGCGATTTGTTTAAGTGATGAAAATAAACCATCTGAGGCAAAATCGTTATTATTAGAAGTATTAATTGATCAACAAGTAGAAGAAGATTTTAAAGTAGTCAAAAACGGTCGGGAAATGGACATTAATCCATATTATCTTACTAAAATTTCTGAAAGTGATGCTTTTAATGAAATCAGTCATCATCTTATTTCTAATTTAGAAGATGAAAATCCATCTTTATTAATGGTATGTTTAGAATTTTTAAGTTATTATTTTTATTTTAGCTTTCCAATGTATATTGATGAAAGTGAGTATTGTTTAATCGGCGCAAGTATTCATTATTATATTGCAAGTTTACAATATATAGATATGGATATTGAAGATATTGCTTTTGATTATCAAGTTGAAAGCGACGAAATATTAGAAAAAATAGACTTTTTAAAGCAAATAGAGGTATAAATTATTTGATATATGTTTAATTATCATGTATAATAATTTACGTGTGAAATTGGAGGAATAGTAAAATGAATAGTAATTGGAAAAAATTAGAAGGTAACGTTGGTGAATTAACTGCAACTTTCGATGGTGAAACATGGAAAAAAGCACAAGATAAAGCCTTCGATAAATTAGCAAAAAATATTAAAATGGATGGGTTCAGACCTGGTAAAGCACCTAAAGCTTTAATTAAAAAAAGAATTCCAGCTGGAAACATCTATAATGAAGCATTAGATATTGTTTTAACTGAAGCATATGGTGATTTATTAGCTGAACATAAAGTTGAACCGATTGCACAACCAGAATTAGCAATTGAAAATGTAAATGATAATGAATTAACTGTAAAATTAACAATTCAAGTAAAACCTGAAGTAACTTTAGGACAATACAAAAACTTAGATATTAAAAAAGCAAGTGTAAGAGTAACACAAAAAGAAATCCAAGCAGAAATTGAAAAATATAGACAAGAATTTGCGGAATTATCAACTAAAGAAGAAGGAACTGTTGAAAACGGTGATACAGCAGTGATTGATTTTGAAGGATTCTTAGACGGTGTTGCTTTTGAAGGTGGAAAAGGAGAAAACCACCCATTAGAAATCGGTTCAGGAGCATTTATTCCAGGATTTGAAGAACAATTAATCGGAATGGGTGTTGAAGAAACAAAAGATATTACTGTAACTTTCCCGGAAAATTATCAAGCAGCTGATTTAGCAGGTAAAGAAGCAGTATTTAAAGTAACAGTTCATGAAATTAAAGTTAAAAACTTACCTGAATTAGATGATGAATTAGCAAAAGACGTTAACATCGAAGGTGTTGAAACTTTAGCTCAATTAGAAGCAAATGTTAAAGATAGAATTAGAGCAGAAAAACAATCAACAGCAGAAACTGAATACAGTGAAGCGTTATTTAATAAAGTTATTGAAAATGCAACAGTAGAAGTACCAGAAATCATGGTTGAGCAAGAAATGCAACAAATGTTACAAGAAATTATGGGTAACATTCAACAACAAGGATTAGATTTTGAAACATTTAAGGCAATTACTGGTAAAACAACTGAAGATATTAAAAACGAAATTAAAGATCAAGCTGAAAGTAGAGTTAAATTTAATTTAGTTTTAGCAAAAATTATTGAAGTTGAAAATATCCAAGTGTCTGAAGAAGAAATGAATAAAGAAATTGAAACTATTGCATCTTATTATGGAAAAGAAGTTGATGAAGTTAAGACTTTATTAGCAGGTCAAATGGGTGCAATTGCATCAGATATTTTAAATAAAAAAGCTATTGAAATTATTAAAGGTGAATAATTGACAAGACGCCAAGGCGTCTTGTTTAAATAATAAGGAGGTTATGGCATGTCAGATGAAAAAGTATTTTTAGATTTACCAGTCGTCACTACAAGAGGTATGATTGTATTTCCTGGCAATACATTAGCATTAAATGTAGGTCGCCCAAGAAGTTTAAATGCAATTAACGATAGTGATAATTTATATGAAAAAAATATTATATTCGTGTCTCAAATTAATCCTTTAGAAGAAGATGTGAATTTTGATACAGTTTTCCATGTGGGAACTTTGTGTCATATTCGTAAAAAAATAAGACGTGATCAATCAGGTACGATTAAATTAACTGTTGAAGGGCAAAAACGTGTTAAAATTCATTCGATGGAAATTCGTAATGAATGTTTATATGCAAAAGTAGAAGTATTATTAGATGAGCATGGCGATGAAAATGAAGAAGTGGCGTTAGTTAGAAAATTAGCCTCATCTTTAGAAGAAGCAGGAAATCATGCTTTATCAATGCCGCGTGATGTTTTAAATAGTTTAACTGCAGGAGTGTCAGCAAGTTTATTAGCCGATTCTGTGGCACACTATTTACAAATGAAATTAGAACATAAACAAAAAGCATTAGAAACACTTAATGTGAATGAACGTTTAATGCTTGTGTTAAGTGAAATGGCTTCTGAAAAAGTTATTAATGAAATTGAACAAAACATTAATAAAAAAGTAAGAGATAGTATTGATGAAAATCAAAGAGAATACTATTTAAGAGAAAAAATCAGAGCTATTAAAGATGAATTAGGGGATACCACTAATAAAGTCGATGATGCAGAAGCAATTCGTGAAATGATTAAAAATAATCCTTATCCTCAATATGTTAAAGATAAGGCTGAAGAAGAATTGAAACGTTTTGAAATGATGCCACCAGCATCTTCTGAAGCAAATGTAGTTCGTACTTATTTAGAATGGTTATTAAAAACGCCATGGTATCAAGAAACAACTGATAATGAAGATTTAGAAGAAGTAGAAAGAATTTTAGATGAAGATCATTTTGGTTTAGAAAAAGTTAAAGAACGTATTTTAGAACAATTAGCGGTTAAACAAATGACAAATTCATTAAAAGCGCCGATTATTTGTTTATACGGT
Source organism: Erysipelotrichaceae bacterium (assembly GCA_018365815.1). Lineage (GTDB taxonomy): Bacteria > Bacillota_I > Bacilli_A > Erysipelotrichales > Coprobacillaceae > Beduini. Next base: position 14,709 of record JAGZJH010000004.1, on the reverse strand, counting down.
CCACCAGGAGTAGGGAAAACAAGTTTAGGACGTTCTATTGCTCGTGCATTAAATCGTCAGTTTGTTAAAGCATCTTTAGGTGGGGTAACTGATGAATCAGAAGTCAGAGGTCATCGTCGTACCTATTTAGGAGCTTTACCGGGAAGAATTATTCAAGGTATGAAAAAAGCAGGCGTTGTAAATCCGGTTTTCTTATTAGATGAAATCGATAAAATGTCTCGTGATTATAAAGGTGATCCATCAAGTGCAATGCTTGAAGTATTAGATCCAGAACAAAACTCACAATTTTCAGATAACTATTTAGAAGAACCTTATGATCTATCTAAAGTATTATTTATCGCAACAGCAAATAGTTTAGATACAATTCCTGGACCACTTAGAGATCGTTTGGAAATTATTGAACTTTCTTCATATACTGAACAAGAAAAATATATGATTGCTAAAGATCATTTAGTGCCAAAAGAATTAGTGAATCACGGTTTAACATTAGAGCAACTATCATTTAGTGAAGATGCTTTAATGTGTATTATTCGTCATTACACTAGAGAAGCAGGGGTTAGACAGTTAGAACGTTTAATTGGTAAAATTTGTCGTAAAGCAGTAGTTAAAATTTTAAAAGAAAAAGTAAGTGCTGTTTATGTCGATGAAAAAGATATCGAAACTTATTTAGGTAAAAAAGTATTTGATCATACTAAAAAATTAAAAGAAGCCCAAGTTGGAGTAGTCACAGGTTTGGCTTATACGCAATTTGGTGGTGATATTTTACCAATTGAAGTCAATCACTATAAAGGAACAGGTAAATTAATTATTACCGGTCAATTAGGTGACGTGATGAAAGAATCAGCTTCAATTGCTTATAGTTATATTAAAGCAAATGTTGATAAATATGGAATTGATGAATCTTTATTTGAAAAACAAGATGTTCATATCCATGTGCCTGAAGGGGCAATTAAAAAAGACGGACCAAGTGCGGGTGTGACTTTAACGACAGCGATTTATTCAGCGTTTACAAATAAACCAATTCGCAGTGATGTAGGAATGACTGGTGAAATTACACTTAGAGGGAATGTTCTACCTATTGGCGGATTAAAAGAAAAATCAATTTCAGCACATCGTTCAGGGATTAAGAAAATCATTATTCCTCGTGAAAATGAAAAAGATATTGATGAAATTCCAGAAGTTGTAAGAAATGAATTAGAAATTGTATTAGCAGATCATGTTGATACAGTGATTGAAAATGCATTAGCGTAAGGTAGTTAAATTTTAACTACCTTATTTTAAGGAGAAAGTATGAAAATAAAAAAAGCAGAATATATGTTAAGTGCTGCATGGGAGTCACAATGGCCAGAAGAAAGCGTTCCAGAAATTTGTTTAGCAGGAAGAAGTAATGTTGGGAAATCTAGTTTTATTAATACAATGTTACAAAGAAACGGATTAGCTAAAGTTTCAGGTACCCCTGGAAAAACACGAACATTGAATTTCTTTAATGTCAATGATATTTTACGTTTTGTCGATGTTCCTGGTTATGGATATGCTAAAGTTAATCAAAAAATTCAAGAACAATTTAGTGATATTATCGATACATATTTATCTAAACGTGAAACACTAATGGGAGTGGTTATGTTAGTGGATTATCGTCATAAACCGACAAAAGATGATGTAACGATGTACGAATACGTTAAATATTATGATATACCGGTTATTGTTGTTGCGACAAAAGAAGATAAGTTAAAACGTAATGAGCTTAAAAAGAATGAAAAATTAATCAAAGAAACTTTAAACTTTCATGAAGAAGATTATTTTGTAAGATTTTCAAGTCTTAAAAAAATCGGTATTGAACAAGCTTGGCAGTATATACTAGAATTATGTCAATTAGAACTAGATATTGATCAGCCCTCTGTCAAGTAGACAGGCAAAATAAATAAAAATTATTAGATGCTTTACCCAGTGGTAAGGCATCTTTTATTTTACACTCTCCTAAATATTCTTTAATTACCGTCTCTTTAAAATCTTTACTGTATTGTTTATTTCTTATTTTGTTGGTAAAAGCTTCCTCTCCATATTTATCATATTCGGCGATCCATTTTTATAATCTAAAACTGCTTGTACTTTTTCTTCTATAGAATAATTACTTTTTCTTCCCATAAGAAAAAATTCCTTCTTTCGTAAACAACCTTATTTATTTTAGTTGTCTACTTTGGAGGAATCATATCAATAAATCTAGTTTTTATTTTGGAGGTAATGATATGGCATATTTATTTTTTTGATATTGATGGGACTTTAATTCAAGATGGAATTATCCCCCAGTCTACTAAAACAACTTTAAAAAAACTTAAAGAAAACGGACATTTTATTGCTATTGCCACAAGTCGTCCCTATGTTTTAAGTTACCAACAGGCCTATGATTTAAATATCGATAACTTTGTTTGTGATGGGGGTGATGGTTTAGTGATTAATCGTCAAATTATCGAAATTTTACCATTAAATTATGATTATTGTATAGAACTACTTAAAGAAGCTAAACAAGCCAATATATCCGTGGCAGTTTCAATTGATACCACTAATTATCGATACAGTCAAGATGGTGAGTTTGCAAGACGTTATTTGTATTTAACAGATACTTTTGATTTTATAACAAAAGAAGATTTTGATATTAATCATTATCAAACAATCCATAAAATTTGTTTAGATGTCACTTTAAATCAAGAACATCTACTTCCTAGTTTGAATAAAATCTCTCATTATCGCATTAATTCTCGTTGTATTTTAGTTGAAGCGATTGATAAATATCGCGGAATTGAAAAAATGGTAAAATTAATTAATGGCAACTTAGATGAAATTATTGTTTTTGGTGATGGCTTAAATGATATGAAAATGTTTGAACAAGCCCCATGTTCAGTCGCAATGAAAAATGGGGTTGAACCATTAAAACAGATTGCGACAATGGTGACAGAGGATATTTTTGAAGACGGAATTCAAATTGCTCGTCAAAAGCTTGGATTAATTTAAGCATATTTAAAATATTATTGCATATCTTTTTGGTAGGAGGGAAGATTATGCAAAAAATATATTTTGAAAAGATGGTAGATTTAAATCACCAATTGTCTGAATTACTTAGTATTTCAGTAGATGAAGCAATTAATTACAAAATCGAAGATTATGGAATGAAAGCACAAGGAGCGATTGAAATTACTGGTGAATTTTTAAAAAAAGCGGGTAAAGAAAGATTTAATGAAACACTTGAAATTGATTTATTAGCCCCGTTTGAAAAAGTGATTGACCAACGTGATTTTAATATCAAGGTCGAAGATTTTGATTATCGAATTTTAGAAGGAAATTTATTAGTGACTGTTCAAGCAAATGTTTATGGAGTTGTTGCAAGTGAGGATAAGCATATTGAAGATCATTGTTTACGTGGTGAAGATGAAGTAGATATAGATTTAGTTGAAGAAATAAAAGAAGCATTGCAACAAGAAGAAATTAAAACTGATGAAGTAAGTTCAAAAGAAGTTATAACAAGCAGTGAAGGAGTTGTAGAACAAAAACGTGAAGATAAAATAGAAGATTTAATTGAAATTTCAGACCAACAGGATTTAGTTCCATATTATATCCATGTGAGTGTATTAAATGATACTTATGAATCAATCAGTTCTATCTATAACGTTCCTGAAAATATTGTTCGTGAGTATAATAAGGATAAAACAATTGAAGTTGGTAGTTTAATTGTTATTCCTTATTATGAACCATGATCGAAACTATCAAACGAGACTATCATATTGATATATTAGGAATTATAAAAATCAGTGAAAAGGTATATAAATTAAAATTAGCAGATGAGTTTTTAGCGTTAAAATTCTGCGAATCTTATGATTTTATCCAAAATTATTATTATATTAAAACGTTGCGTTTGGATTGTTTTGTATCCATTTTATTAAATAAAGATAACAGTCCTGTTTCAAAATATGAACAACGCTATTATTATATTATGCCTTGGTATGAAAGTGATATGGTACCAATGCGAGAATTAAAACTTAAATTTTATTTTCAAACCATTGCTTGGCTTCATAATCATACATTTTATAATGTGAAAGTCAATCAACAATATTTTGAAAATTTATGTGATGATATTTGTAAAATTATACAAGAAAGAAAAAACTATTATTATCAATTGCTTTGTTTTTGTGAACAGAAATTCGATCGCTCTCCATGGCAATGGATGCTTTTAATGAATTATTATCGGATTGAAAATAGTTTAAACTTTGCCCAAAACCAGTTGGAACAATACCGTTCCATGTGTGAACATAAAGAGTATGTCAGAGTCTCGTTTGTATATATGAATTTTAAGTATCAGCATATTTATTTAAATTATCAAAAATTAATTTCTATTGATCATATGAAAATAGATATGCCTATTTATGATATCTTTAATATGTATCAGCAGACAAACGATACATTATTTGATTTAGATAGTTTATTTCAATTTTATTTAAATAAAGTCGTTTTATATGAAGATGAAAAGGTGCTATTGAGTAGTTTACTTTCAATTGTTCCGATTGTGAAATTAGAAGAAAAGCATATTGATAATGTAATTATACTATCAAGATTAGTTTATTATATGGATTCTGTAAGTCACTTAGCGACTCAATTAATTAATAATGAAAATTGTTAATTATCTTGACTTCAAATTTATCATTTGATATTATTTTATAAAGTGATGAATAGGAAGAGTAAATTATTATTTTAGTTAAGAGAGTCTTTGGGTGGTGTAAAAAGATCTAAAAGATAATTGAAGGTAGCCTAGGAGCTTGTTTAATGAACTGATAGTAGTTAAATACGTAGTGCTGCGTTAAGGCATTGAGGCATATATCAATATGTAAATTAAGGTGGTACCACGATGATAGTCGTCCTTATAGGACGATTTTTTTATTTCAAAAAAAGGAGAGGATAAGTATGTTAACATTTCTATTGCAATTAGCACTAGCATTTTTTATCGCATCATTTATTATGTCAATGATGAATGGTAAAAAACAAAAACAAGCTGAACTTGAAAGACATCAGCGAAAATTAGAAGAATATGAAATACTTACAAAAGATAATTTATTATCTTATGATAATTCTAAAACTATTGAAGCGGTTTGCTTTCATTTACAAGAAAAGTCAAATGGTTCATATGAAGAAGCGTTAGAAGCATTTAACCCTTCTGAAAGGTTAGTTTATGCTTTATATCAATTAGAATTAGCTGTTTCAACACCTCGAGTCTCTATTAATGATTTTTTTGTTAGAGCGAGTGAATTGGTAGGAGAAATGCCTTCTATTTTTGAAACATTAAAAATAGAAGAAGCCAAATCAATTTATGAAGAAGCTTATCAATTGTATGTTAAAATTCAAGAAGAATACAACAAAGATGTTGAAGAAGTCATTGATGAGTTAGAAGAAGATGTTGAAAATTATGGAACTGAAAAAAATTTCGATGATTATTCAAAAGAACTTAAAGCAATTTTTAATAACATCGTTTATATTTCAGCTTTAGCGAATTTTATTAAGGAAAATGTAGAAGATTTTATTGATGAGGAGGATTAAACATGAAAAAAGAATTAGCACCAAAGTATGATCATTTAAAAGTAGAAAATGGTAAATACGCTTCATGGCTTGATAAAAAATATTTTGAAGCAGGGGATTTAACTAAAAAACCTTACGCCATTGTAATTCCACCTCCAAATGTAACTGGAAAACTTCATTTAGGACATGCTTGGGATACTACTTTACAAGATATGATTATCCGTTATAAAAGAATGCAAGGTTATGATGCTTTATGGCTTCCAGGTATGGATCATGCCGGAATTGCGACACAAGCAAAAGTTGATGCACGTTTAAGAGAACAAGGGATTTCACGTTATGATATTGGACGTGAAAAGTTTTTAGAACAAGCTTGGGCATGGAAAGAAGAATATGCTTCAATTATTCGTGAACAATGGGCTAAATTAGGATTATCTTTAGATTATAGTAAAGAACGTTTTACTTTAGATGAAGGATTAAGCCAAGCAGTTAGAAAAGTATTTGTAACATTATATGAAAAAGGTTTAATTTACCAAGGTGAAAGAATTATTAACTGGGATCCAGTTCAACGCACAGCTTTATCAAATATTGAAGTTATTCATAAGGAAATTGAAGGGGCAATGCATTATTTTAAATATAAAGTAGTAGATAGTGATGAAACATTAGTGATTGCCACTACTCGTCCAGAAACGATGTTTGCTGATACCGCAATTTTTGTTCACCCGGATGATACAAGATATACGCATTTAGTTGGAAAATTTGCCATTAATCCAGCTAATAACCAACCATTACCAATTATGGCTGATGATTATATTGATATGGACTTTGGAACAGCAGTGATGAAATGCACACCAGCACATGATCCAAATGACTTTTTATTAGGAAAAAAATATCATATGGAAATGCCAATTTGTATGAATCCCGATGGAACAATGAATGCACTCGCCCATAAATATGAAGGAATGGACCGTTTTGAATGTCGAAAAGCGTTAATTGAAGATTTTAAAAAAGCTGGGGTTGTGGATCATATTGAAAAACATATTCACCAAGTTGGACACTCGGAAAGAAGTGATGCAATTGTTGAACCATACTTATCAAAACAATGGTTTGTTAAAATGGAACCATTAGCTAAGCAATTACTTGCTAATCAACAAACTGATCAAAAAGTTAACTTTGTACCAGAACGTTTTGAAAAGACATTAAATCAATGGATGTCTAATATTGAAGATTGGTGTATTTCAAGACAATTATGGTGGGGTCATCAAGTTCCGGCATGGTATCATAAAGAAACTGGCGAAGTTTATGTAGGTATGGAAGCACCCAAAGATATTGAAAACTACACTCAGGATGAAGATGTATTAGATACATGGTTTTCAAGTGCATTATGGCCATTTAGTACATTAGGTTGGCCTAATGAAAATAATGAGTTATTTAAGCGTTATTTCCCTAATGATGTATTAGTAACAGGATATGATATTATTTTCTTCTGGGTAAGTCGTATGATTTTCCAATCATTAGAATTTACTAAGCAACGTCCATTTAAAGATGTATTAATTCACGGTTTAATTCGTGATGAGCAAGGAAGAAAGATGTCAAAATCACTTGGAAATGGTGTAGATCCAATGGAAGTCATTGATAAATATGGAGCAGATAGTTTAAGATTTTTCTTGACAACCAATTCAGCTCCCGGAATGGATTTAAGATATATTCCTGAAAAATTGGAATCAACATGGAATTTTATTAACAAAATTTGGAATGCCGCACGTTTTGTTTTAATGAATACACCAGAAGATTTAGAATATAGTGCTTTAAATTTAGAACATTTAAATATTTGTGATCAATGGATTTTAAATCGTTTAAACTCTGTCATTAAAATAGTTGATGAACAAATGGATAAATACGAATTTGTTAATGTTGGAACTGAATTGTATAATTTTATTTGGGACGATTTTTGTTCATGGTATATCGAACTTGCGAAAGTGACATTAAATAGTGAAGATAAGCAAGCTCAAGATGCAACTATACATACATTAGTTTATGTTTTAAATGCCATTGTGAAATTACTTCATCCATTTATGCCATTTGTCACTGAAGAAATTTACCAATCCATTCCACATGAAAAAGAATCTATTTGTATAGAATCATGGCCGGTAGTTAACGAAGCGGTGAATGATGAAAATATTGAAGAAGATGTGGCATATTTAATTGAAATCGTCAAAGCAATTCGTGAAATCAGAGCAAAATATACGATCAAAAATGCTAATGAAATTCATTATTCAGTTTTAGCGAATGATGCTTTAGTTAAACGTTTAGAAGTATATAGTCCGTTTATATTAAAATTATGTAATTCTATTTGTGATGGACAAATTACAACAGTAGCTTCAAAAGATGTAGCCACAAGTACAATTAAAGGTGGAAACATGATTCAAGTTTCATTAGTAGGTTTAATTGATACAGAAGGCGAAAAACAAAAATTAAAACAGGAACTAAAAAAATTAGAAGGTGAAATTAAACGTTGTAATGGTATGTTATCAAATCCTAACTTCGTCGCAAAAGCACCACAAAGTAAAATTGATGATGAAAAACGTAAATTAGAAGATTATCAAGCAAAATATGATGTTGTCAAAACAAGATTAGAACAAATGTAAATTATTTAGAGAAGACATTTCAATTAACGAGATGTCTTTTTCGTTTAGAAATATATAACCTTCATTTAAATAAATTGGGTCTAATATACAAGTTTAACTCGAATGATTTATTTTATAAAAAGTAGTGTTAATAAACATATTGAAATTGCATAATTATCTGAAAATATCAACAAAATCATTAAAATTTAGCATTTTTAAAAATATGTCAATTAATTGGGAAAATATGTGAAAAAATTGTTTTTTTAACTTGCAAATAGTAATCATTTTTACCATACAATAAGGTAAAACATCCCGTATAACTTGGAGGGGGAAAGCCAATAAATTTAATATAGAAAGTGGAGTGGTGAATTGAAAAAGCGATTTTTAACGTTGATACTTATTGTAGCAATGGTTATACAACAAGGGTTTCCAATTTTAACTCATGCCTTGCCAAGTGAGATTCAAACAGCAAAAGCAAGTGAGATTTTGACGCTAAAAAATGTTAGCGAAAATAAAACAGAAGAAAATAATGAAAATGACGATCAATTGATTAATTTTATGGTGAAAATATCATTATCTTTTCCAATAACTAAAGATGGAAAAATTGATGAAGATATTTACAAATCTTTTCATATTTATTTAGAAAATAGCAGTGATAAAAATGTAAAAGAAGCTGATAGTCATACACATTTAATTATGTCTTCGATTAATGAAAATGAAGTCACTTTTACTGCTCAAAATGTCGCAAGTGGACAATATGTATTAAACATCGAAACTGATCATTACTATCGTAAATTTAAACAAGAGATAGTCATTGAAGAGGGAGATTTACATACTGTATATTTAAGTGATTCTTATGTAATGAATCAAAATAACGGTGATAAAACGTATGGTATTTTAGCAATCAGTGATTTAAATAATGATGGATCAATTAATGAAAATGATGTTGATCGTTTAAAAAGTCATATGGGACAATCTAAAGAAATAAATACCGATTTTGAAACAAATTATGATTTAAACCAAGATGGACTTATTGATATTGTAGATATGTCAATTATGGCTTATAACTATAATATTAATGAGGACGTAAAGAGGGTAGTGACACAATCACTTTCACCAAATCAAGTCACTGTTTTGGATAACACACAAAACGCAGTTGTTCAAGGGGAACGTCCACTTGACACAATTATGGAAGAAAAAGAAGAACCGATTTCATTAAAATCGGTTAAAGAGGGAAATATTTCTGAAGAAAATCCAATTAAAATTGAAATGGATTTTAAAAACACGGAAACAAAAATTGAGGGAATGATTATTAAAGCACCACAAGATACAGGGCCGACAAATGGAAGTATTGAAGTGGAAACAGCAGACAATAAGATTCTATCTATCCCAATTACACAAGTTTCTAAAGCAAGAAGCGGACATAGTGCAATCCGTAAAGCAGATGGAACGATTGAGGTTAACTTAGGTGAACAAGTTACAATTAAAAAAGTAACGATTGTCGTAACGGCTTCTGCGACTTCAACTGATTTAACAGAAATTGCGAAAGTTGAATTTTTAAATGATATGGAAAATCGTATTCCTGAACCGGAATTAAATATTGCTCAAAACATTCAAGTTAGCGGTAAAGGTAAAGAATTAAATGTTAAATGGGATGAAGAAGTTAATGTCACAGGATATGAAGTAAGAGTATATGCTAAAAATAAAGAAGGTAAAATGAAGTACACCCCATAATTTGGACACAAATTTGATGTGTACCCAGTTTTCTGGACACTTTAAAATTTAGTTTTAAAAAACTATGTCATGGATGCTAAACTGTACAAAACAGGTGGCATCCATTTTGTTTTTTTCCGTATTCTTTTATTATTATAATAATCTATATATTCTTTTATTGCAGTAGAAAACTCTTCAAATGAATTGTATTCATTTTCATACCCGTAATAGACTTCTTTTTTTAATCGACCAAAGAAAGTTTCCATTACCGAATTATCATAACAATTTCCTTTTCTTGACATTGATTGTATTATACCGTGTTCTTTTAATGAATTGATATAATGAGTATGTTGATATTGCCATCCCTGATCTAAATGCATAATCAATCCTTCAAGTATGGGAAACTTTTCATATGCCTGAGTTAGCATATTTGTAATTTGTTTAAGATTAGGATGCAGTGATAAATCATAGGAAATAATCTCATTTGTAAACATATCTAATATTGGAGAAATATAACATTTACCCCAAGAAAAATTGAATTGAGATACATTAGTAGTCCATTTTGGTAATGGTCTACTCGCATTAAAATTTCTATTAATAATATTATCTGCTACATTCCCTTTATAAGAATGGTATCTCTCTTTAGGACGTTTACCGAATAATCCCATATTATGCATAAATCATTGCACTCTCTTATGATTTACCAGATAACCGCGATTTAGAAGTTCTCTATGAACTCGATGAACTCCATAGCGTCCCTTATTTTGATTAAAGATTTCTTTTATCAGTTTCATCATCTCATTATTTCGATTAGCTACAACATCGCCTTTGCTAATTTCAAAGTAATATGTCGATTTAGCGATTCCTATTGCCTTTAGAAGATGCTTTAATCGATATCCTTTTTCACGAAGTTCTTTAACGATTGCTGCTTTTTCGCCTTGAGTTGCGCAACCTCTTTTTCTCGTCTCAAGGCGATTGATTTTTTTATTGCTTAATTTTCTGTTTTAAAATATTCAATTTCTGCTCTTAAACGTATTAGTTCTTCTTTCTCATGAGGAGTCAGTTCACTTGATATTATAAATTTTTTCATAGGCTGCTCCTTACTGTGTCGTCCCTTCTTTAAATCGAGACCATTATATCCATATATTTTATATCGTTTTACCCAGTTTGACAATTGACTATCATTAATATTAGCACTTATTGCAACACTTTTTTGAGATTCTCCAGCTAGAACTCTGGCAACTAAAGCGTATCTTTCTTCCGCAGTATACTCAGTACAAGTGGTAGGATGGTTTAAAGCATCTATTCCGTGTAAGTCAGCGATTTTGGCCCATGTAGTAATTCTTTTTCTAAAGTTTTTCTGTCCAATTCCTTCTGGTGTTTCATGCCATCGACCATTTTTATATAGTTCAACACAATTCAACTTAAATACATAATCTTATTTCATATAAAAACCCTCCTTACTGGTTTGTCCAGTAAAGAGGGTACATATCACTTTTGGGGTTCAGTTCAAAATGGTGAGCCTTTTGTCATATTAATTTTCATTATTGGTGTTTTAAAATAAATTCTTCTATTACCTCAGCAACACTACCCTCTGGATAATCTCTTTGAGTCACATAATCACATAAAGATTGAATATAAGGATCAGCACTTTGAACTGCAACACTTAAACCTGCTACTTTAAGCATTGCTTCATCGTTGTAATTATCACCAATTGCAATCGTTTGCTCAATTGGAATATTTAAATGTTCAGCTAACCATTTTAATCCTTGTCCTTTATTGACACCCGCTTTATTAAATTCCATATAACGTCCGGAAGAAAAACTAATAGAAACCTTATCTTCAATTAACGGCTTTAGTTCTTTTAATAATTCTTCAAGATAAGCTTTATTAGTATTTTGATAATTAATTTTAGCGATACGCATATCTTTCATAAAATCCATTGACTTTGAATCAATAATTTTAAAATTAGATTTTTGTTGTGTTTTACGTGCCACTTCACTTTCACTAGGATTAAAAATAAAACACTGTTCAGCAGTGAATATTAAAATACACACATCTTTATCTATTCCATAATTAAAAATAGTACGTGTAGTTTCAAAATCAAGGCCGTTAAAATATAATTCTTTAGCGTTTTTACATTCCACAATCAATCCACCGTTATAACCTATAATATATTCATTTTCTAAATCATATTGTTCTAATTCTTTTAAAACATCAATGGTCATATCATACCCACGACCGGTACAAGGGACAATTTTAATCCCTAATTCTTTAGCTTTTTTAATTGCTTCAAGATTAACTTGAGGGACATGATGTTGGTCAAGTAACGTTTCATCTAAATCAGTAAAAATTATTTTATACATAACAATACCTCCCATTTGAGATAATAATACAATATTTTTAATACTTTGATAACTGTAAATTATAAATTTGTTGAAATATTTGTAAAAAAAAGGCACAATATAGAATAAGGAGTGAGAAAGATGCAAACTTTAAAAAACTTTTATCGTGTTTTACGTATTCATTTTTCTTCGTTCATTATTTTTGAATTAATTCATAAATTACTAATGACATTAGTCATGCTCCCACTTGGATTAAAAATATTTAATGCGACTTTAAATTTAATGGATATCAGTTATATTACAAACGATACTTTTAAAACCTTTATGAGTTCACCTTATTTAATTTTATTAGCAATTTTATTAATACTGATTTACATCTTCTTTTCAATGTTTGAGGTATTTGGAATTGTAGAGTGTTTTAATATTCATAATGAAATGAAATTATATAAAATATTTAAAAATGTTTTGAGAGATTTTAGAAGATTATTTTATATTAAAAACATCGGTTATTTACTCATTTTAATCTTTTATATCCCAATTGTACAATTAAGTTTTGGCGCATTGGTTTATTTTTTAATTTCTGCTCCTAGATTTTTAGTTCAGGACTTAAATTATCATATTTTAGTGTATAGTTTGTTGATTTTAATGGTAGTGAATTTAATTTTAATGCTTCCTTTTATTTATATTATTCATTATTTTGTGATTGATAATGTGCCTTTTAAAGAAGCGATTAAACGTAGTATGTTTAAAATGAAAGGAAAAAAGATTAAAACTTTTTTTCAAATAGTGAGTTTAGAAGCATTAATTACAATTATCTTTATAACAATTTTATTGATGATTATTTTAGGAAGTTGGGTGTTAGTTCAGTTTTTAGATTCATATACTCAAGTGTTGACCTATCTTTTAATTAGTATACGTGGATTTATTCGTATATATATGTTAATTTATATTTCCTTACAAGTCCCACTTTTATTATCACTTATTTCTTACCAATTTTATCGTGGGTATTATTTAGAATTATTGAAAGAAATAAAAATAAAAAAATCACGTTTTGCTAGACCTTTAATTAACATTTTAATCATGTTTTTAATGACTTTAGCCATTGCTTATACTGTAGAAAATTTAATCAATGATTTAGATCGAAGTTTTCAAAAATCAAATAATATCGAAGTGATGGCACATCGTGGGAGTTCTAATGAAGCCCCTGAAAATACAAAAGCAGCATTTGAATTAGCCATAGAACAACATAGTGATTACATTGAACTTGATATTCAGCAAACTAAAGATGGTGAACTGGTCGTGATGCATGATTCAAATTTAAAAAGAGTTACCGGAATTGATAAATTTGTTTATGAATGTACTTATGAAGAATTGTTGGAGTATGATATTGGTAGTCATTTTGATCCTAAATTTAGTGATGAAAGAGTGATGCGTTTAGAGGAAGTATTAAGAATGGCTAAAGGAAAAATCAAACTTAATATTGAAATAAAGCCAACGGGACATGAAAAGGAATTAGAGCGACAATTAGTAGATATATTAAAATTATATCGTATGGAAGAATCGTGTGTCATTACTTCAATGAATTACAAAATACTTCAAACGATTAAATCTTTAAATCCTGATTTAAAAACAGGTTATGTTTTAACCGTTGCTTTAGGCGAGTTTTATAAAATGAATGATGTGGATTGTTTTAGTATTCAAATGGGTTATATTAGTGAAAATGTAGTAGCAAAAGCCCATGAATATCATAAAGAAATATATGCATGGACAGTGAATACACAAAATGATATTGTCAAGATGATTGACTTAGGGGTTGATGGAATTATCAGTGATGAACCTCAATTGGCTCATGAACTTATTTATTCTTCAAATCATTTTCCGACTGTTATTTCGTTAATTAATTTTTTATTTAGATAAGCAAAAAAACCGTACAATTTGATATGTGATTCTTGAATGGGGAAAGCACCTTTTTTAGTAACTTTTCTAAATGAAGAATTTATAGATTCAATTGCATTTGTAGTATACATTACTTTTCTAACATCGCTACCATAATCATATAATTGTTCAATATGAGTGAAGTTGCGTACCCATACATCAACAGCACCAGGATATGTGCTCCATTCATTTTTAAAAGAATCAAAAGCGACGTTTGCAGCTTTTAAGTTAGGAGCTCCATATACTTTCTTTAATGATTGAGTGTATCTTTTAAAGTCTTTTGATGGAATATATTTAATACTATTGCGAATTAAGTGCACAATACATCTTTGTACTACTACATTTGGGAATATAGCTTTAGCACCAGCTTCTAAGCCTGAGACGCCATCCATTGAGATAAAGAAGATATCTTCAACACCACGCGCTTTAATATCTGATGCTAGAATAAAAACTGTACCAGTTAAATGGAAGAACTAGCTAGTATATGATACAATGTCATAAGCTTAAATCAAAAATATAAAAGGGGTATATGA
>JAGZJH010000043.1 GCA_018365815.1 Erysipelotrichaceae bacterium | reverse complement strand
TTTCTTTTTTCATAAATTTCAATTTTTTGTTTTCTTGTTAGTTTTGCCATATAAAAATGCACCTCCATAATTTGTGTCCAAATTATGGGGTGCATTTCACAAAATTAACTTTTTAAACAGTTATGATGTTATAGCGTTGTGGTTAAATTTATTTTTTATCTTCTTTAATATCTAAATATTCATGAACGGCTTTTACCATGTTTTCAGGCATTTCTCGAACGACTGGATTAACTTTAGCGTTGACTACTGTATCAGCAAATGTTTGAACAATTTTAGTAGTATGGGCTAAACTATCAGCACTTAAATAATCAATGACATCATGACGACAGTGGATAAAGGCCCCTCCGGGTGCTCCAAATCTTGCGAAACTTACAGCAGGGACACCGGCATTTGCAAAAGGTGTGGAATCACTTGAATAGACTTTTTGAGTGACGTTAAGTGAAAGTCCATGATATTTTGCTAAGGAATCAATATGATGAACTAATGACATATCGGCAGTAACCATGGCTTGATCTTTTCCTAATACACACCCGGCAACATCAACATTGATGGTTAAAATTTGATTTTTTAATTGTTCTTGATAAGTTTTGACATAGTGTTTAGATCCTTCTAATCCTACCTCTTCACTACCAAACCACATGAAGTTTAAAGTACGTTTAGGTGGATTTTGTGTATAATAGCGTAATAATTCCATAATAATTACAGAACCGGCTCCATTATCATACACGCCAGTTGAAAAAGGGACACTATCATAATGTGCACAGAAGTTCACTTCTTCTAAAGGATAGTCAGTTCCTTGAATACTCACCATGACATTGTGGCTAGTAAAATCTTGTTCAGTTTGTTTTAATTTGACTTTAACTTTGCTTGCTTTGTTTAATACAATTTCATGTGCATCTTTGGCTAAAATGTTTAAACCCGGTAAAGTTCCATATTTTTTAACATTGGCACGAAGTTTACGTTCTTCTAAATCACTTTCGTCATCACTGTCTTTAACCGTTCCATTAAATGTCATAAATCCAATAGCACCAGATTGGCAGATTTTTTCAAAGTTTTTAATTGTTGGTCGATTGTTGATTAAGATGAATTTTCCTTTAACATCGGCTAAATCAACTTCATTAAGGTCTTCGACATATTTAAAATCTACAATACATTCATCTAAATTGCCACTGCAAGTAAATCCTTTAACGTTGTATTTTTTTTGATAAGGTTCAACCACTTCAAATGATGCTTCTTCAATGACTGCATTTTTGACATTAAATGCATCAATTGTACCAAGATGTCCGATGGCTTTAATTTCATCTAATAAAATATTGGCAGCTTGTTTTTCTTGTTCTGTACCACTAGTACGAATAAATCCTATTTTTTGAAGTAATTCAAATTCTCTTTTCCCATTAATCATTTTCTAATCCTCCATTTGATCTAATGCTTGTTTTAAATCGTTAATTAAATTTTCACTGCCTTCTAAGCCACAGTGAATACGAATAATTCCTCGTTTACAACCCGCTTTGCTTGCTTCTTTGTCACTATGCATTAGCAAAGGTGTGCAAACCAAACTTTCAAACCCTCCCCAGGAAACACCGATTTTAAAGACTTTTAATGAATCGACAAATTGTACAATTTTTTCTTCGCTAGTTGTTTTAAGTTCAAAACTTAATAACCCGGTGCTCCCGCTTTGTTGTTTTTGAATTAACTCGTATTGAGGGTGTGATTTTAATCCCGGATAATAGACTTTATCAATACGTGTATCTTGTTCTAAAAAGTTTGCGACTTCTAAAGCAGTTTTGGCGTGGGCTTTAACACGAATTTCAAGGGTACGCATTCCTCGAATGAGTAAAAACGCTTCTTGTGGTCCTAAAATTCCACCACACATTTCACGCATAGAGTGTATTGTGTTGAATAATTGAGTATTATTGGTCACTAACGCTCCCCCAATTAAGTCACTATGTCCACCTAGATATTTACTGGCAGTATGCATGACAACATCTACACCCATGTCTAATGGCTTTTGAAATAGTGGTGTGCAATAAGAATTATCGATATAAGTTTTAATATTTTTACTTTTGGCAATACTTGTAATTGCACGAATGTCTTGAACACTAAAAGTTAATGAAACCGGACTTTCGAGTATAATTAAATCAGTATTGTCATTTATCGCTTGAATAATTTCATCAGTATTTTGACCTTCAACATAAGTAACACTCATATTCATTTTTGAAACTAAATATTCCTCGATAAAACTTACTAATACACTATACGCATTTTTAACACAGATGATGTGACTACCGGCTTTTAAAATAGATTGTAAAGCAGTGGTTGCAGCCGCCATACCGGAACTAAAAATTAATGCGTGTTTTCCATTTTCTAATGCTGCAATTTTACGCTCTGCAATGACTGAAGTAGGGTTGTCAACACGACCATAAAAATATTGATTGGATGCACGTGTTTCTTTTTTATAATATTCTGTAATGTTATTAAAAGTATGTAGTGAGTTCATAAATATTGGGGGTGTAATGGCATTTTTATACTCATTTAAATCTTCGCCAAAGTGAGTTAAAATCATTAATTCGTCTTCCATATCGGTCCTCCTAAAAAAAGTTTAATTTTATTATAATACAAAAGCCCAAACAAAAGTATAGTTTTTACATAAATTAAAAATGGGAGGCGAATTAAATGTATAATGATGAAATGTATGATATGTATCAACGTAGACCGGTGAATCATGTAGGTGAAATATTTTTATATGTTGTAAGTAAAGGAGATAATGTGTGGCAAATTGCAAAGCAATACAATTCCACAGTGGATATGATTAAAGCATTAAATGGTTTAGATGAAAATGCAACAATTTTCCCTAATCAACAATTATTAATTCCGGTCTTACACCGCAGACCACCAATGGGGCCAATGCGTGATACTCAAAATCAATATGACATGTATTTTTAGACTTAAACTGGGGCTATCTTAATAGTCCTTTTTTTGATTTAAAATCAAATTTTGAATATTTTTTTTGAAATGTTTCACACTAATATTAAAAGGAGTGAAGATTATATGAAGAAAATATTAATATTAGTGATGTTGATGATTTTAACAGGGTGTCAGCAAGTCAAGGATGAAGCAGAAGATATTGTAGATACGATGAATAAATACAATGATGGTATTTATAGTGCAACAGTGAATGGTTATGGGGGTGAATTTGAGATTAGTTTAACTTATCAAGATGATAAAATCGTTGATGTGACGATAGGAGAAAATAACGAAACACCTTCAATTGGTGGGGTAGCGGCGGAACAAATCGCTAAAAATGTGAAGGAACAAAATACAATTGAACTAGATACCATTTCAGGTGCGACTGTCACTTCTAATGCCATTTATGGGGGATTAAAAGAGATAGAAAACCAAGCTAAAAAGACGAAGTAAACCGTTGAGTTTACTTTTTTTTATGTTTTAAAGGGATTAAATCTTCATTTTTTTAACAAATATTTAACTCAAGGTAGATTTTTACTTAAAATAAGCATACAATTAAACCATATTAAAGAGGAGGAATTTTTATGGCAAGAATGACTCAACAAATTTATGCTTCTTTAGAGTCTATTGATATTGAAGCGTTGAATAAACCAAGTACACTTTTAGTAGTGATGGATATGATTAAAGGTTTTATTGAAACCGGGAATATGGCAGATCAAGCCATTCAAAAAATTATTCCAAGTCAGTTAAAAATCGTTGAAGCATTAAATCAAGCACAACATCTTTATTTTGTCGATTGTCATGAAAAAGATTGTCAAGAGTTTAAGTGTTTTTTAAATCATTGTGAAGTAGGAAGTAAGGAATGTGAAATTGCAGATGAATTAACTAATGATGCTAAGCAATCAAAGATTATTTATAAAAATTCCACAAACGGTTTTTTAGCCCCTGAATTTTTAAATGATTTAAAAACTAATTTGGATTATGATCATTTTGTCATCATCGGTTGTTGTACGGACATTTGTGTGATGCAATTTGCTTTAACTTTACAAACTTATATTCATCAATATGATTTAAATAAATCTGTTGAAGTTATTGTAGATGGTGTGGATACTTATCATATTGATCAAGTTCATGATGCGACAGTATTTAATGACATGGCTTTTAGGTTAATGAAAGCTAGTGGCATTAAATGTGTAAAACTTTAAGGAGAATAGAGGAATGGAAACAAATAGAAATTTAACTTTAGTAATGGATTTATATGAACTTACAATGTCATATAATTACTTTAAAAATGGTTTAAAAGATCGTATTGTATATTTTGATATGTATTATCGTAAAAATCCCGATAATGGTGGATTTGTAATTTTTGCGGGATTAGAACAAGTGATCGAATGTATCCGTGATTTACATTTTAGTCAAGGAGATATTGATTATTTAAGAACTTTAAATTTATTTGATGAAGAATTTTTAGAGTATTTAGCCAATTTTAAATTTACCGGTAATATTTATGCGATTAAAGAGGGAACACCGGTGTTTCCTAATGAACCGTTATTAACAGTAGAGGCTTCTATTATTGAAGCACAATTAATTGAAACTATTGTTTTAGTGACTATTAATCATCAATCACTTATTGCAACAAAGGCACATCGTATTGTTCGCGAAGCCAAAGGACGTCCAATTATGGAATTTGGGGCGCGTCGTGCTCAAGGTTATGATGGGGCTAATTATGGGGCAAGAGCTGCCTATATTGGAGGGGTAGCGGGAAGTGCCACAGTAATGGCTGGTCGTGAATTTAATATTCCGGTTGTGGGAACAATGGCGCATTCATTTGTGCAATTATTTGATAGTGAATATGAAGCATTTGCGACTTATGCTAAAACTTATCCAGACAATTGTGTTTTATTAGTAGATACTTATGATGTTTTAAAATCCGGAGTGCCTAATGCGATTAAAGTTGCTGAAGATGTGTTAATTCCAATGGGAAAACGTTTAAAAGGAATACGTATTGATAGTGGCGATATTGCTTATTTATCTAAAAAAGCAAGAATGATGCTTGATGTTTCTGGACTTAGTGATTGTAAAATTACGGCATCAAATTCATTAGATGAATACATTATTCGTTCACTCATTTCACAAGGGGCAAATATCGATTCATTTGGTGTTGGTGAAAATTTAATTGTTTCAAAAAGTTCACCGGTTTTTGGTGGGGTGTATAAATTAGTGGCTTCAACTAATGAACAAGGAGAAATTATTCCTAAAATTAAAATTTCTGAAAATACAGATAAAATCACTAATCCGGGTTATAAAAAAGTGTATCGTTTAATTGATAAAGAATCTTCTAAAGCAATTGCTGATTTAATTGCTTCTTATGATGAAGTGATTGATCCTAGTCAAGATATTAAAATATACCATCAATCAAATATATGGAAAAACAAAGTGGTAGAAGCCAATACTTATGATGTGGTGGAATTACAAGTCCCTATTTTTAAAGATGGTCAGTTAATTTATGATTTACCTTCAATTGAAGAAATCAGAACCTATTCTTCAAAACAAATGGAATTAATGTGGGACGAAATTTTTAGATTAGAATATCCTCATATTTATTATGTTGATTTAACTAAAAAATTATTAGACCAAAAATTAAAATTATTAGAAAGTAAGAAAAAGTAAAGGAAGTTAAAAATGAGTAAGTTTGAAAGAAAAATATCTCGTAGTGGTTTAGGCGATTATGAGAAAGTTGAAATTAAAAGTGTAAAAGAAAATCGTTTTAAAGAATATCTAAAATTAGATTGGTTAACACTCACACCAAAAAATGCATTATTTATGTTTGGAATTTATATTGTAATGGCAATTCTTGTTGAACCGTTACTTGCCCCTTATTTAGGTGTGCAAATGGCGACTATTTGTACGCATGGGGTGTTTACAAGTTTCATTATCGTTTTATTTTTAAATGGTAAAAACGGGACTAAAGCAGGGTTAGTAGAATTATTAGTGAGATATTTAGTTATGGCAGTTATTTTTGGATTAGGAACAATGGTGACTTCTACACTTTTATTTAAATAATTTTAAATATAAGGGAGGGGAAAAGATGTTTGGTATTTATAAAAAATTATGGTGGTTTTTTAAAGAAGAAAAATGGCGGTATTTTGGCTTTATTTTGATGAATATTTTTTCTACTTTTTTAATGACATTACCACCGATGTATTTAGGTCAAGCACTTGATGCAATTGGTACCGGACAAATCACAGAAAGTTTTTTCTATACAATTTTAATCAAAATGTCAGTAGTGGCAATTTTACTTTATGTGGGATTTAACGTACGTTCAAGATTAATGTTCCATGGCAGTTTTAAATTGCAATATTTATTAAGAAATCAATTAATGGATTATCTTGAAAAAATGGACGCACATTATTATAACGACCATGAAACAGGAGATTTAATGGCAGTCGCAACACAAGATATTAACAATATTTGTTTAGCGACTTCTAATATATTAAATCAAATTATTTCTTCAACATTTACAATTATATTTGTTGTAGGGCAAATGGCTTTAACAGTTAATCAAAAATTGACATTTGCTTCTATACTCCCATTACCGTTAGTCATTATTGTTGTTTATTTTATGTTAAAAAAGATTAGACGTTTATTTGCTGATGCACGTGAGGCGTTTGGGGAGTTTAATAATACAACACTAGAATCAGTAGCCGGTGTTCAAGTCACTCGTGCCTTTGTGCAAGAAGAAAATGATATTCAAAAACTTACTAAAAGTGCCAATGAAGCTAGTAATAAAGAACTACTTGCAGTACGTTTAGATGCAGCCTTTGGACCATTATTTAGAGCAATTTTTTCTATTTCTTTAATGGTTTCAATTAGTTATGGGGTTTATTTAGTATTTAATCATGAAATCAGTGCCGGAGAATTGGTGACGTTTAATTTATATTTAACGATGCTTAGAATGCCAATGATGGGAATTGGAATGGTCTTAAATCGTTTGCAACGTGCTCAAGCTTCATTTGACCGTTTTGAAGATACTACAATGGTTCATATGAGAGTTGAACAACCTAAAAATCCAATTAAACTTGATAAAATTGAAAGTATTGAATTTAAAGATTATAGTTTTAGGTATCCAAGTAGTGAATTTGATAGTTTAAATTCTATTTCATTTAAAATTAATGCCGGTGAAACAATTGGAATTATCGGTAAAACCGGAAGTGGTAAATCCACACTGATTATGCAGTTGTTAAGATATTATAAAAAAGGTCAAGGTCAATTTTTAATCAATGGACATTCGATTAGTGAATATGATTATAATGATGTGCGTAGACATTTTGGCTACGTTCCTCAAGAACACGTATTATTTTCTAAAACAGTGAAAGAAAATATTGAATTAGGACATATTGGAAAAGTCAGTGAAGAAAAACTAATGGAAGCCATTCGATTAGCTGATTTTGAAAAAGATTTAAAATATTTAAATGATGGTTTAAATACTTTATGTGGTGAAGATGGGGCGATGCTTTCAGGAGGGCAAAAGCAACGTTTATCAATCGCCAGAGCATTTATATCAGAGAGTGAAGTATTAATACTAGATGACTCTCTTTCAGCAGTTGATGGAAACACGGAGGCCAATATTATTAATAGTTTAAAAACTTCACGAGTAGGTAAAACAACTATTATTATTGCTCATCGTCTTTCAGCAATTAAACATGCCGATCAAATTATTGTATTAGATGACGGTAAAATTATTGAAAGCGGAAATCATGAAACGTTACTTGCTAAAAAAGGTTGGTATTATGAACAGTTCACAAATCAATCCCTTCAAAATGGAGGTGAGCAATAATGAAAGTATTAATAAGAGCGTTTAGATATACTAAAAAAGTTAAATCATTAATTGTGGTATTAATGACTGTGATGGCTGTATCTATGATTATTGATGTTTTACCGACACGTATTACCCAAAATATTTTAGATAACTATGTTTCCGGTGTTGAAAAGACATGGTATCAAATTCAATCTCCAAGTGATTCAAGTGTCAAAATTAATGGTGAGTTTTATGTTCAACAAGATTTAAAAACGAAAAAAGATGAAGTGTTACAAAGTGCTTGTATTGTTGAAATTGAAGATCAATTTTATTTAATTAATGGAGTGGATCATTTAAAAAGTGGAACGCGGCAAGTTAGTGACAATCAAATCCAAGTGATAAATGAAGATCAAATAACGACTTATGCTTCATATATTTTAACACCACAAGAATCTAAAGCATTATTTAAACCATTTATTTCACCGGTAGTACAGTTACTGGTTTTATTGGCAATTTTGTATTTAGTTCATTCTGTTGTAAATTACATTGTGAATTATTTATATTCATTACTTTCAATTAAAGTGGCTAATTTTATGCGTTATGATATGTTTGATAAGTTAGAACGTTTACCGATTAGTTATTTTCAATCAGAAGCAGATGGGAGAATTGTTTCAAAAATCACAAATGATACAGAAACGGTGAAAGGTTTGTTTGTATCTGTCATTAGTATCGTTGTTGAGGGGTTATTTAAATTTGTTTTAATTTATCTTTCAATGTTTGAACTTAATGTTCAATTTGCAGTGGTGGTGTTATTTATTTTGCCACTTATTGCATTATGGATTTTAACTTATCGTTATTATACAAATAAATATGCGACTCAGATTCGTGCTTTAAACTCTCAAATCAATGCGACTTTAAATGAAAATATTAAAGGAATTAAAGTTATTCAAGCCTTTAATCAAGAGAAGTTTATTTTTGATGAATTTGATGATTTGAATCATGAATATTATGATTACCGTATGAAACAAATGCGATTAAATGTCAATGTTGGAGGTCCGGTATTTGGTTTATTTAGACGTACGACACAAATTTTAGTGATTTGCTTTTTTGGATATAAAGCAGTATATACCGGTGAGTTTGCCACTTATGGTATGATGTATGCGTTTGTGAATTATCTATCAATGCTACTGGATCCTATTGATTTAATTATGGAAAGTATTGAAATATTAGAAGATGCCACTGTTTCTGGTAAACGTATTTTTGATTTTTTAGATTTAGATGAAGAAGAGGTTGATTTTAATACTCAGGTAGATAGTTTTAAAGGTCACGTTAAATTTGATCATTTATCTTTTAAATATAATGAAAACGGTCCTTATGTTTTAAAAGATATTTCTTTTGAAGCATTGCCTTGTCAAACGGTTGCATTTGTTGGACATACGGGTAGTGGAAAAACAACCACAATGTCTTTGTTAATGCGTTTTTATGATTATTTAGAGGGTTCAATTACTATTGATGGGATAGAATTAAACTCAATGTCGAAACAAGCTTTTAGACGTCATGTAGGAATGGTTTTACAAGATCCAATTTTGTTTAAAGGAACGATTAAATCTAATATTTCTTTAAATGATGAAAAAGTAACAGACCAAATGGTACTTGATGCATTAGTTTCAATTGGTGCAGATGAAATTCTCCATAAATATGAAGATGGAATTAATACAAAAGTCACTAATTTAGGGGATAACTTATCCACCGGAGAACGCCAGTTGTTAAGTTTTGCTAGAGCGATGTTATATAATCCATCAATTTTAATTCTTGATGAAGCAACGGCAAATATTGATACGCAAACTGAACAAATGATTCAAAGGGCTTTAAAAGTAGCCAGTCAAAACAGAACAACATTTATTGTTGCCCATCGTTTAAGTACTATTAAACACGCAGATTTAATTGTGGTATTAGATGGCGGTGAAATTATCGAATCCGGCACGCACGAAACCCTTATTGCAAATGGGGGTAAATATTATGAAATGTATTTATCACAATCAAATATTGACAAATAAAAATGACTTAGGTATCATAAAATAAATACAAAGAAGTGAAGAGTAAGTTAATATTTCATTCATAGAGAAACTATGGCAGGTGGAAATAGTCAGTGAAAGTTAACCCAAGTACATCACGGAGTAGAATTGTTGAAGTGAGTAGGCAATTACGGCTTTTACCGTTATCAAAAGGAGTTAAACAACTCATTAAGGCTAATACTGTGAAGTGTTAGTGAATAAAGGTGGTAACACGAGCAGCTCGTCCTTTTACGGGCTGTTTTTTTGTTTAAATAGGAGGGTGATTATGAAAATTACAGTAGTTGGATTAGGTGTTATTGGTGGGAGTTATATTAAAGCTTTACATGGATTAGGTCATGAAGTTTATGGCATTGATGTGAATCAAGAAACATTACAAAAAGCAAAAGAAGACGGTTACATTATCGAAGGATTTGTAGATGGTCATGATATTATTAAACAAACAGATTTAACGATTATTTCTTTATATCCTTCATTAATCTTAGATTTTATTAAAAACCATGAATTTAAAAAAGGAAGTATTATTACTGATGCCGTAGGTGTAAAATCACATTTTATTGAAGAAGTGGTTCAATATTTAGATAAAGACGTTGAATTTTTAAGCGGACACCCAATGGCCGGACGTGAAAAAAAAGGATATGAATATTCAAGTAAAGAAGTATTTATAGGGGCAAATTATATAATTACCCCACATCAAAACAATAGCGAAAATGCAATTGTGATTTTAAGTCATTTAGTTAAGCAATTAGGATTTAAAAATATTAAAGTGATTACGCCTAGTGAGCATGATCAAATTATTGCATTTACCTCACAATTACCTCATACTTTAGCCGTTGCATTGATTAATTCAGATCAACAATTATTTGATACCGGAAAGTTTATCGGAGATTCATATCGTGATTTAACACGTATTGCCAATATTAATGAAAATTTGTGGACTGAATTATTTTTCAACAATCAAAACAATTTAATTGAATGTATCGAAAACTTTGAAGCAGAACTTCATAAAATCAAATTAGCAATTCAAAATAAAGATGAACGTATGTTAAAGGAGTTATTTATACTTTCAAGCGTACGTCGTGAAAATTTAGAGAAAAAAGATTAGGTTTAGATAAATTTTAAAAGAAAATTTAAAGAGTCACCAAAGGAAATATCTTTAGTGATTTAAAATATTAAATAGTATGTATTATCAAAGGTAATATTTTAAAATAGGAACATATATTAGAGTGTTAAACTTTTAAAGGGATTTTATTATGTGATTCGTCATCAAAATTCCTTTTTTATTTTATAATCAATTTTAACTACTTTTGCATTAAGTTTAATAAATTAAACTTTTTGTTTAAAAACTATTGATTATTACGTCAAATCGAGTATAATAATGATGTTTCATAACATGAACTGTAAGTTTTATATTACTAAACAGGAGGACGGGTATGGATATTGGTAAAAAAATTAAACGATTACGTATTCAAAATCAATTAACCTTAGAAGAACTTGCCAATCGCAGTGAGTTAACTAAAGGCTTTTTATCACAAGTCGAACGAAACTTAACTTCCCCCTCTATTTCAACATTAGAATATATTTTAGAAGCGTTAGGGACTACTTTAAGAGATTTTTTTAATGAAAAAGAAGACGAACAGATCGTTTTTGAGGAAGAAGACTTTTTTGAAAATCAACAAGAAGATTATACCTTGTTTTATATTATTCCTAATGCACAGAAAAATGAAATGGAGCCTATTTTAATTGAACTTAATGGGAAAGGTTCATCTGAAGAAATAGAGCCCCATGTGGGTGAAGAATTCGGTTATGTTTTACAAGGTAAAATTGTTTTACATTACGGTGATGAAGAATATGTCGTTAAAAAAGGACAAACGTTTTATATTAAAGGTGGTAAAAAACATCATTTAACAAATGCCTTAGAATCTATTTCAAAAGTCATTTGGGTGTCAACGCCACCATCATTCTAGGAGGAAATTATGAAAAAACTAATTCAATTAAAAAATTTAACAAAAGAATACGATGGACAAGTTGTATTAAAAGGAATTAATTTAGACATTCATGAAAATGAATTTGTGACTCTATTAGGACCTAGTGGTTGTGGAAAAACTACAACTTTAAGAATCATTGGAGGATTTGAGGAAAAAAGTGATGGTGAAGTCATTTTTGATGGCTACGAAATTTCACAACTTCCCCCTTATAAACGTGAAATTAATACAGTATTTCAAAAATACGCACTATTTCCACATATGAATGTTTTTGAAAACGTTTCATTTGGATTAAATTTAAAAAAATTAGATAAAGAAATCATTCGTCAAAAAGTCACTAACATACTTAAATTAGTAGGACTATCTGGATTTGAAAAAAGAGCGATTAATCAATTATCGGGTGGTCAACAACAACGAATTGCTATTGCAAGAGCATTAGTTAATGAACCTAAGGTATTATTATTAGATGAACCATTAGGGGCATTAGATTTAAAATTAAGAAAAGAAATGCAACTTGAGTTAAAGAAAATTCAAAAAGAAGTAGGGATTACTTTTATTTATGTTACTCATGACCAAGAAGAAGCCCTAACAATGTCTGATACTATTGTCATTATGAATGATGGTTTAATCCAACAAATTGGAACACCAATTGATATTTACAACGAACCGGAAAATAGATTTGTCGCAAAATTTATTGGAGAAAGTAATATCATTGAAGGCGTTATGTTAAAGGATTATAAAGTATTATTTGATCAAAAAGAATTTGATTGTGTAGATTATGGTTTTGATGATAATGAAGAAATCGATGTGGTATTACGTCCTGAAGATTTAGATATCGTTGAAAGAGGAATGGGGAAAATTTCTGGGGTTATCGAATCTGTGATTTTTAAAGGTGTTCATTATGAAATGAGAGTGAAATGCGAACATCGTAGTTATTTAGTACATACCACTGACTTTGTTGAAATTGGTAAAAAAGTAGATTTGGATTTTTATCCTGAAGATATTCATGTCATGTCTAAAATGGGAGGGTATTAATGAAGCACTATAATAAATTAGTTTTTCCATATATAGGTTGGTTATTATTATTTACCGTTTTACCAATGCTAATGATTGCATTTTATGCAATTAGTGATGGTGGAAATGAAGTTAGATTATTTACATTTACTTTATCAAATTTTGCAAAATTTTTTGATCCAGTGTTTGTAAAAGTATTAATTAAATCATTTGGACTTGGTTTAATTACTACAATTATTTGTTTAATCTTAGGTTATCCAGTCGCCTATTTAATTTCAAAATGCAAAGAACAAACACAAACTTTATTAATTTTATTAATTACTATTCCAACTTGGATAAATATGCTTATTCGTACATATGCTTGGATTAGTATTCTTGGTAATAATGGAATTATAAACAATATGTTAGCAGTTGTCGGATTACCTCCAATGTCATTACTTTATACAGATTTTGCAGTCGTATTAGGAATGGTTTATAATTTCTTGCCATTTATGATTTTACCTATCCATACAGCTTTAACTAAAATGGATAAATCATTAACAGAAGCTTCACAAGACTTAGGGGCAACACCTTTTCAAACATTTTGGAAAATTACTTTTAGATTATCATTAAGTGGCGTTTTAACAGGGGTAACAATGGTATTTTTACCCTCAATTTCATCTTTTATGATTCCAAAATTATTAGGTGGAGGACAATATGCCTTAATCGGTAACTTTATTGAACAACAATTTATCCAAATCGGAGATTGGAGTTTTGGTAGTGCCGTTTCATTAATTTTAGCAATCATTGTCATTATGATGATGGCGGTATTAAACAAAATGGAACGATACACCGGACAAATTGAGGAAGGAGCAAGAAAATATGACAAAAAAGCAAAAAATGTTCACTAGTCTATTTGTAGGCTTATGTTTACTTTTTCAATATTTGCCAATTTTAGTAATGGTTTTTTTCTCATTCAACTCTGCAAAATCATTATCTAGTTTTAAAGGATTTTCTTTATATTGGTATCAGGAATTATTTCAAAATAATGAAATTATGACAGCAGTATTTGTTTCAGTAAGTATTGCAGTTATTGCAACCATTGTTTCTACTTTACTAGGAACGATTACTTCAATCGGTCTTTCAAAATCTAAAAAAATAGTACGTCAAATGGTGTTACAATTAAATCAACTTCCTATTTTAAACCCAGATATTGTCACTGCTATTTCATTAATGTTATTTTTTTCTGCTTTACATTTAGAAAAAGGATATATGACAATGTTAATAGCTCACATTGCTTTTTGTACACCTTTTGTTATTGCTAATGTTTTACCTAAAGTAAGACAACTCGATCCTAATTTATCTGATGCTGCGATGGATTTAGGAGCAACTCCATTTCAAGCTTTAACAAAGGTCATTATTCCTCAAATTAAACCGGCAATTTTTGCGGGAGCATTACTTGCTTTTACAATGTCATTTGATGATTTTATTATTTCATATTTCGTAACAGGCAATGGTGTGCAAAATATTTCCATTGCAGTTTACAATATGTCAAAACGTATTAATCCAAGTATTAATGCTTTATCAGCAATTGTTGTTTTTGTTATTTTAATCATGTTGGCTTTAACTTATATCGTTCCAATGGTATTCAACAAACCTAAATATAAGAAAAATACGGCTTTTTATGTAAAAGTGACGGCAGTAGTTGTTGCTTTTAGTATGGTTGTAATGGCAATTGGTAATAATGTAAGTAAGCCGACTTTAAGAGTATTTAACTGGGGAGAATATATTGA
The DNA here is from genome assembly GCA_018365815.1 of Erysipelotrichaceae bacterium. Classification (GTDB taxonomy): domain Bacteria; phylum Bacillota_I; class Bacilli_A; order Erysipelotrichales; family Coprobacillaceae; genus Beduini. Next base: position 1,865 of record JAGZJH010000043.1, on the reverse strand, counting down.
TAAAAGTGTCATTAAATCATTTGAAAAAGAATTTAATTGTAAAGTGATTTATGAAACTTTTGATTCTAATGAATCGATGTATACAAAATTAGTAGGTGGAAATATGTATGATATTATGGTGCCTTCTGATTATATGATTGAAAAAATGATTGTTGAAGAGTTATTACAACCTATTGATTGGTCTTATATTACTAATGCTAATAGTTTAGATCAATCAATTATGTATCAAGATTTTGATAAGGAAAATAATTATTGGGTACCTTATTTTTATGGAAATGTTGGAATTGTTTATGATACAACAAAAGTAGATGAAGAAGATTTAAGTGAAGGTTGGGAAATATTAAGAAATACAAAATATAAAGGTAATATTTATATGTACGATTCAGTGCGTGATTCGTTTATGCCTGCACTTAAAGCATTAGGGTATTCAATGAATAGTGAAAATGATCAAGAGATTGAAGAAGCTTATCAATGGTTAATTGAGCAAAAAGCAACGATGAATCCGGTTTATGGCGGTGATTCAATTATTGATAGTATGAAAAATAGTGAAAAAGCGATGGCAGTAATGTATTCAGGTGATGCAGCTGCAATTATGGCTGAAAATGAAAATATGGAATTTTTCTTACCAGATGAAGGAACAAATGTATGGTTTGATGGTTTTGTAATTAGTAAAGATTGTACACAAGTTGAATTAGCACATCAATTTATTAATTATATGGTAGCAGATGAGAATGCTTTATTAAATACGTTAGAAGTAGGTTATTTAACTTCTAATGTAAAAGCAGCTAGTGAAGCAAGTAAAGAAGAGTATGAGGGTAATAGTGCGTATAGTATTCGTACAAATTTAGACGGCTTAGATGAAGTGTTTAAATATCAAGATAATACTATTAAAGAAAAATACGCTAAATTGTGGACTAAAATTATTTCTCAATAAGAAGCTTTCGGCTTCTTTTTTTTATATCAAAAAAATATAAAAAAAGAGTTGCAATTTAAAATACATTAGTATATAATAAATGAGCAGTCAACAAGAGGGTTCCATAGCCAAGTTGGTAAGGCAGCAGACTGCAACTCTGCGATCATCGGTTCGAGTCCGTTTGGAACCTCCATTACATAAGCCCAGGTGGCGAAATTGGTAGACGCACAGGACTTAAAATCCTGCGGACCTTAAAATCCGTGCCGGTTCGACTCCGGCCCTGGGCACCATTCTTAAAAAATGAGAAAAAAAGTGAAAAAAACACTTGAAAAAAATGGTTAGATATGTTAATATGATTAAGCGTTGTTGAGAGCAATGTAAATGCGCTAGTAGCTCAACTGGATAGAGTGCTTGACTACGGATCAAGAGGTTGTGGGTTCGATTCCTGCCTAGCGCGCCATTTGAAAAAAATATATTATTCGGGAAGTAGCACAGCTTGGTAGTGCACCTGGTTTGGGACCAGGGGGTCGCAGGTTCGAATCCTGTCTTCCCGACCATTTAATGGGGCCTTAGCTCAGCTGGGAGAGCGCCTGCTTTGCACGCAGGAGGTCAGGAGTTCGATCCTCCTAGGCTCCACCATTAAAAAAACTCACCATGGCGGGGTAGCTCAGTTGGCTAGAGCAATCGGTTCATACCCGGTGGGTCGGGGGTTCGAATCCCTTCCCCGCTACCATTTAAAAGAAATCAGTGGCATCTGTAAGGCCTATAAGGACCCTTAGCTCAGTTGGTTAGAGCCACCGGCTCATAACCGGTTGGTCGTAGGTTCGAGTCCTACAGGGTCCACCATTTATTGCGGAGGTTTACCCAAGTCCGGCTGAAGGGATCGGTCTTGAAAACCGACAGGGGGTGAAAGCCCCGCGGGGGTTCGAATCCCTCAACCTCCGCCATTTTT
>JAGZJH010000042.1 GCA_018365815.1 Erysipelotrichaceae bacterium | reverse complement strand
ATAGAATAATTACTTTTTCTTCCCATAAGAAAAGATTCCTCCTTTCGTAAACAACTTTATTTATTTTAGTTGTCTACTTTGGAGGAATCATATCATTAACTTACCTCTAGCCTTTTTTATTTACAACACTTTTTTAACGACAATAATTTGAATATCTTGATGAAACCTTTTAGCCATATAAGTGCTATCTATTTGAAAACCCAAATCTTCAAACAAATGTAAACATGAACGCTCTTTTTCAAAGTCATCATACAATTCTTTTATCCCTTGACTTTTAGCGTAATTACATAATAATTTTAAACCCACTTTTGCATACCCTTTATTTTGATGTTTTGCTTCAATCACAATTCCACATTCATAACAATGTGTTGTTTTATTATAATGATAATTCACATACCATACAAACTCTTGTAATTGTGTGTTAAATAAATAAGCAAAAAAACAATTTTGCTGTTGACGTTTATCATAAGATAATTGCCATTTTTCTTTTGGAAAATCAATACAACCAGTCTCAAAATGATAACCCTCATACAAAACGTCCCAACCAGCATTATAACTCATTATATTAGAATCACTTTGTAACTTTGCTTCGTACCAATAATCTTCAACTTTAGGTATATAAATTTCTAAATAAGGTTTCATAACAATCTACTTCTTTCTCATTTCAATTTAAGATGATGATTTTATTTTAGTATAGACTAAATACCCTAACAACATAATAATTAATCGATTTTGAAAAACATTGTAATCAAAACTGCTTAATGAAATACCACAATAATAAGTATCCCCACCATTAATAAATATTACCAGATTATTAAAAAAATGATATAAACTTTCTTCGATGATACTTACTAATAAAAAGGCTAAAATGAATATACAAATATAAGATATTATTTTTTTAACGTTCATATGTTTACTCCCCCTTTTATCTAATTTAATTATAACATTAAATCAAACAAAAAGTTGAAAACATCGTTCAACTTTAGTTCAAATATTTTCTGATAAATTCATCAATTACACGCCAATATAAATCAGGATTAGTATCTTTAGATTGCCCATGACCAGCACCTTCAATGATTAGCTTTTCTTTAGGGCAAGTGGCTTTTTCATAGAGTATATCCACCATTTTACTAGGAACAAAAGTATCTTGATCCCCATGGATAAATAATATTGGAATTTGACATTTTTGTATTTGATTAATTGGACCATGATTAAATGTATAACCGGCCTTTATTTTAGTGACTAGATTTGCGACATCTAAAAATGGATGAGCAGGTAAATTAAATAGTGAATTTAATTGATAAGCAAAAATATCCCATGTACTTGTATAACCACAATCTTCAATGACAAATTTCACATTTTCAGTTAAATCTTCACCACTTACATTCATCACCGTTGCCGCTCCCATGCTGATACCATATAAAATAATATCAGGAAAATTATAATTTTGGTTAAGATAATCAATCCAAGCTAAAATATCTAAACGATCGTCCCAGCCCATACCTATATAATCACCTTCACTTTGACCATGACCTCTTAAATCAGGTGCAAGTATATTATAGCCACGTTGGTAAAATTCATTAGCAATATTGGATAAATCACTAGCTTGACCGGTATAACCATGAACAGTAATCACCCATGTATCACTATTTTGATTAAGCAAATAACTATGTAGTTTTAATGAATCATTTTCTAAATAAACATCACTACCTTGATCTTCAAGAAGTGTATTTTCTACTTTTTCAAATTCTTGTTTATTTTGCGTATCTTTATTATCAAAAACAACTGACTTATCTGTGTTTGGATTAAGTGCTAGATTGTATAAATAATTGCCACCATATAATAAGCCACCACTAATAAGTAATACAATAATAATTAAAGCAGAGAATATAATTTTCGTTTTCTTTTTCATACATAAAACCTCGTTTAAATAAATTTCACTTTATAAAGCAATAGCAAGTATAACATAGAAAGATTGAATAGACCACTATAATTAGTTTGAATATCAAAGTATTTTGATTTGTGTATGAAACAGTATTAAGTCATAATCAAAAAAAATTTAGACGTGTAAGCATTTCTTATCAAGGCAGTAATACAAAAGCAATCTTTATCATCAGCTATTAAAATCGTTTCTTTAATTTTGAATTTAATCCCACTACTCTTTTGGTAGAACTTTTATTTTTAAACATACAAATCCTTGTTTCAGAAAATGAAACGAAAAGTTATTTCATGAAAAAAGCACTCATTATATTTTTAAAGCAGTATAATAAAAACGAACTCAATCATTAGATTTCATTCGTTCACAGAAGTTTAAATCAATTAAATTAGCCACAACGTCTAATTGAAATGTGCCACTTGAAAAATCAGATGGCGCATCGACATAAATTAATCGATCGATATAAGGAGATAAAGCCATATTTTTATTCTCACTAATCAAATAATTTTAGGTCGGTCTTTCTTTAATAAACGTCGATTTTGAAGAAACATTCGTCTAAAAAAACTTCCTTTAGTTGAAAATGTGATAATTAAAGTATTGTGATTTGCTTCTTCTATCAGTTGACGTAATTGTGAAAACTTAACTTTACTTTGAACAAGTTTATGACATGAAAATAAGTTAAGTTGCAGGTTATGGGCAATGTGTTGGCTTGCAAACTTCCCACAATAATTACATTTTCATAAGCCATTAAATCATCAACAAGTTCATTAATCATCGAAAAATCTAAGCTATCACATAAGTTTAAGATATGCTGACTGACTGTTTCAATGTATTTTTTAGAAAGTGAAGTATGTTTAGAAATTGGAAAGAAGTTAAATTTTTCTAATGATGAATCATACATACGTATCATTTCTCTTAATTCATAAAAGTTGTTTAAACCAATTTTGCGACAAAATCGACTAATTGAAGATTTTGAAACTTTGTATGTAACGCTAAATCATCTGTCGTAATCGAATGAATATCTTGTATATGTTGTAATAAGTAAGTCGCAAGGATACAGTCAATAGAATTATTAGGTTCAGATTGTATAATTCCAAGTAATATTGTTAATAATCGATCCATACTTAGTCCTCCCTAATTATTATAACATGCTTGAGAAATATAAATAAATGAGAGGTGCATGAAAATGAAATTTCCAAAAGAATTTTTATGGGGCGGTGCAACTGCCGATTTTCAATATGAAGGTGGATTTAATGAAGGAGGTCGAGGAACTTTAACGACAGATTATGTCACTGATGGTTCTTATGAAAAACCTCGTCAAATTACCATTAAATTAAAAGACGGAACACTCACCACTGTTGAAAATAAAACCAGTTTACCTGAGGGTTCTGTGGCATGGTTTCATGAAAATCAATATTATCCCAGTCATCAAGCTGTAGATTTTTACCATCATTATAAAGAAGACATTGCATTAATGGCTGAAATGGGATTTACCACTTATCGTTTTTCAATTTGCTGGAGTAGAATTTTCCCAACTGGTGAGGGTGAAGTCAACACTGCCGGATTAGATTTTTATGAAAATGTTGTTGATGAACTTTTAAAATACAACATTGAACCTTTAATTACAATTTGTCATGATGAAATACCTGCTCACTTAGCCGATACTTATGATGGGTGGTCTAGTCGATATACAATTGAATGTTACTTAAATTTATGTGAAGCACTTTTTACTCGTTTAAAAGGAAAAGTAAAATACTGGCTAACATTTAACGAACTTAATGCCGTACGTGGCTATTCAATGATTGGAACACATAGTGCTGATGATCAAACTCATTACCAAGCCATGCATCATATTTTTATCGCCAGTGCTTTAGCGATCAAAATGGGACATGAAATGATGCCCGGTTCTATGTTTGGAACAATGTATGCTTTAAGTGCGATTTATCCTGCTACTTGTCACCCTGATGATATTTTTAAAGCCATGTCAGCAAGACGACAATCACTATTTTTCTGTGATGTCATGACAAGAGGATATTATCCAAATTATAGCGAAGAAATTTTTAAAGAAAAAAAAGTTGTCATCAAAAAAGAAGTTGGTGATGACGAAATTTTAAAACAATATACTTTAGATTATATCACTTTTAGTTACTATCGTTCCACAACAGTCAGTCAAAATACTAAAATTGATATTATGGGTGGTGATCCTAATCCTTATTTAGAAACAACACCTTGGGGTTGGCCAATTGATCCTAAAGGATTAAGGTATGTTTTAAATGAATTATATGATCGCTATCAAAAACCTTTATTCGTTGTTGAAAATGGCCTTGGTGCAGTTGATGAATTTGATGAAAACAATGAAATCAACGATAATTATCGTATTCAATATCTAGCCAATCATATCGAAGAAATGAAAAAAGCAGTTTGCATTGATAAAATTCCTTGTTTAGGTTATACAATGTGGGGGTGTATTGATTTAGTTTCATTAAGTACCGGAGAAATGAAAAAACGTTATGGCTTTGTTCATGTAGATATGGATGATAAAGGAAACGGAACTTTAAAACGTACGAAGAAAAAATCTTTTGGATGGTATAAAAAAGTCATTGCCACTTGTGGAGAAGATTTAAGTTTATAATTAAAAAAAAGAGAGAAATTCTTAACTACACTGTCCATGTTACAGTTTGTTTAAGATTTCTCTTTTCATTACCATTTATTTACTTTTATAAACAATCACTTTAGCCCCCGGTCCAATATGAGTACCAATTGTTGAACCGACAATATAACTTTGATACTCCTTAAAACAACATTCACCTTGTAATATACATACAAACTTCTCATTTCCCTCATCACTACCTGTATAACCAATATACACCGGATAAGCTAAATCAATCCCTCTGCTTTCACTAATGATTTTAGCAATTTCATTTGTTGCTTTAAACATTCCTCTTGCTTTAGACAATACTTCTATTTTCCCCTCTTTTAAAGTTAAAATTGGTTTAATTTTTAGTAAATTACCTGCTATTCCACTTGTTTTAGATAATCTCCCCCCTTTAACAAGATATTCTAAAGTATCCACTACTCCAATGACTTTAACTTGATGTTTTAATACTTCAATCGCTTCAACGATTTTTTCAACACTGTTTCCACTATTTTTTAAACGAACAGCTTCATTAACCAAAAATTGCAACCCTAAAGTCGCTTGTAAACTATCAATCACATAAACTTTATCATACCCGCTCATTTCTTTAGCAAGCATTGCACTTTGATAAGTTCCACTTAACTGACTTGAAAGTAAAATCATAATCACTTCGTCATTATTTTCCTTTGCTTTTTCAATATGCTTTAAAAAATCATTTGGCGAAGGTTGAGAAGTGGTTGGTAATGTTTCACAATGAACCAATTTATTATAAAAATCATTAACTTCTAATGTATAACGATCTAAATACTCTTGTCCCTCAAAATTGACTTTTAAAGGAACTACAATAATTCCTTGTTGTTTCGCTAATTCAATAGGTAAATCAGAAGCTGTATCAGTTATAATTTTTATCATGACAATATCCTCACTTACTTACATTAAATACTTTTAACTTCAAAGTATTTAATGTTATTATACAATAATACTTTGAAGTGTCAACTAATTTTTAACATATTAAATGCTCCATGAGTAAAGAAACGTTATAAATAATGCTCTACTTATGATATAATAATCAAATATTAAAAATTGTTAGAAGGTGAGATTAAGATGTGTATTGAATGTTATGTTGATGATAATAAAGCAACGCCTTTATTAAATCCGGTTCATTGTTTAACTCATCACACCCAATATATTTGTGGAACTTGTGGACGATGTATATGTATTGAACATGATCCCAAACGAGGATTACAACGATGGAATTTTCCTTTTAAAACATTAGAAATAGCAAAAATGTATTTACGAACAGCAGATTATACAATGAAAAAATGTTGTGGTATTTATGAAATAGTCAACGAAAATGGAAGAATATCTTATAAAATTATTGCGAGCGATGAAGAGTTACAATTATATTTACAAAAAAATAAGAATAAAAAATGTTTAAATTCCAAACCTGTATTTATTAATTCTAAATACACAGAATTTAAACATACACAAATACGAAAATTAAGCGATATTGAAATACAACAATATCTTTCTAAATAATCCCCTATAATTGAATATTCATTTAAGGGGATTTTATTGTGTAAAAAAACTCGATAGACTAAACTATCGAGTGAGTTAAAACTATTTTTTAAAATTATTTACTGCTTCAATTGCTTCTTCAACAATTTTTCTACATTTAAGAATATTGAAATCTAAAGTATCAATTTCTACTACTGGATATTTCCCATCAATGATTTGATTAATTTCATTTAATTTATATTTCATTTGTGGTCCTACTAATAATACATCGAAACTTCCAATTTCTTCTTTTAAAGTATCAGCTGCACATGAATAAACATCTGCTTCAATTCCCATTGATTTAGCTTCTTCAGCAATTTTTTGAGCAAAGTTACGACTTGAAACTCCTGTCGCACAAGTTAACATAATTTTTAACATCATTCATTCCCTCTTTCTTTTATTTTTCTGTTATTTTACTGCTTCTTTTACTTGATTTAAAATATCTTTACAACCTAATAAATTAAAATCTTGTGTTTGAATTTCCATTACTGGACATTGGTGATTTACTGTTTCTTTAATTTCATTTAATTTATATTTTAATTGTGGTCCTACTAATACAACATCTACACCATTTAAATTATTTTTTAAATTAGCAACGGTAGTAGATTCTACTGAACAATTCATACCAATATTACGGCTTGCTTCTTCTAATTTTTTAGCAAAGTTTGAACTAGAAACTCCAGTCATACAAGTTAACATAATTTTCATTTTGTCATTCCTCCTTTGACACTTGTTATTTTATGCTTATCATTAACAAATTTATAGTCTTTTAAACATCATTTAAACAATGTTTACATTTTATTTAAAATGTAAGGGGGTTCAATTTAAACACAGTTAAACATCTGTCAAAATAACGATAAAACACGAATATTTTATTATTTTAATATTATAAAATGATTAGATTATGATAATAGACTTAACAAAAAAATTAAAATAATGTAGAATAATGGCGTTAATTTGTAAATAAGGGGTGTAAATTAATGAATAGTAAGGTAGAAAATATCTATCAATTAGAGGGGAAAGTTCCTTTATCAAAAGCCATTCCTTTTGGAATGCAACACGTTTTAGCTATGTTTGTTGCAAATATTGCACCTATTTTTATTGTAGCTAATGCTTCTGGATTAAGCGGAGATCAAACTGCTGTATTAATTCAAAATGCAATGTTTATTGCGGGAGTAGGTACTTTAATTCAACTTTATCCGATTTTTAAAATCGGTTCTAAATTACCTATTGTAATGGGTGTAAGTTTCACATTTGTCAATATCCTATGCTTTGTCGGAGCGACTTATGGTTATGAAACGGCTATTGGGGCAATTATAATCGGAGGAATTTTTGAAGGGACACTTGGTTTATGTGCGAAATATTGGCGTAAAATTGTTTCACCAGTTGTAGCAGCTTCAGTAGTAACTGCCATTGGATTTTCTTTACTTAACGTTGGCGCAACTTCATTTGGTGGGGGTAGCGGTGCTGAAAACTTTGGTTCTAAAGAAAACTTAATTTTAGGAACTGTTACTTTAGTCAGTTGTTTAATCTTTAACATATTAGCGAAGTCTTTTTGGAAACAATTATCTGTATTATTTGGATTGATTGTAGGATACATATTAGCCATTGTAATGGGAATGGTTGATTTTTCAGGTGTATTTTCAGCAGGTGTCATTGCATTACCACAATTTATGCCTTTTGTTCCTAAATTTAATATCAGTTCAATGATTGCTGTGGCGGTGATTTTCTTAGTTTCTGCAACAGAAACTATCGGAGATACTTCAGCTTTAACTGTTACCGGATTAAAAAGAGATGTAAGTGATGAAGAAATCTCAGGATCACTTGCTTGTGATGGGTATATTAGTAGTGTTTCAGGATTATTTGGGTGTTTACCGATTACTTCATTTTCTCAAAATGTTGGTTTAGTTGCCATGACTAAAGTTGTCAATCGTTTCACAATCATGACCGGTGCGATGTTAATGATTATTGCAGGATTATTTCCAGTCGTTGGAAAATTGTTTGCAACTTTACCCGATGCAGTGCTTGGGGGTTGTACAATTATGATGTTTGGTTCTATTGTAGTCAGTGGGGTCCAAATGATTACACGTTGTGGATTTAATCAACGTAATACTACAATTATCGCATTATCATTAGGAATTGGAATTGGATTTACACAAGTTCCAGAAATATTTGCTATTTTACCTCAAATGGTTTAAGAAGTTTTAGCGAGTAATAGTGTCGCAGTCGTATTTATTGTTGCTATTATTTTAAATTTAGTATTACCTCAAAACATGGAAATTAGTGAATAAAAAAACAAGTAATATCATGTCTAAATGATTACATGAATATTACCTGTTTTTTTATTATTTTTTCTTAATTTGCGTATAATTAATTAACTCAATGTTATGTTCACTTAAATAGTCTTTTACTTTAGGGTTTGTTAATACAGTTAATTCTCTTACACGTTGCCAAGTATAACTTGTCCAATTAAATAAATCTAAAAACGCATATCCCGGGTGCGACATCATTTCCACAATTTCATATTGATCTAACTGACCTTTATTTTCTAAAAACCAATCTAAAGTTGCTGTATTATCATAGAAACTTTGTATAAATTCAACATTTTCATAAGCATAGTCATTTTCAAATACCATTCCTCCACGCATTGGTAAATCATATTGATCTGCTAAGGCTTTAATTAAACCTAATTGTTCAGGGATTAAAGTATAACTATGGTGATGATCAATATGAGTAGGTAACTGACCTGTCAGTTCAATAAATTTATCCATTTGAGCTTGGTATTCTTTTTTAATTTCATTAATATCAACTTTTCTATTTTGATAACTAAATTGATTAATAAAATGTCCATTTTCATCTACAATGGTTTTTAAATCTTTACATAATGGTGTACCGACTGTTAAGTTTAAATGTAACCCTACCCCAAGTCCCGGATATTCTTTCATCAACTTTGCTGCTTCCTTAGCATAAGGTTGATTAGCCATCATCGTTGTAGAACGTACAATTCCATTTTTATAAGCTTCAATAATTCCTAAAGTATTTGACTCACATAAACCAAAATCATCTGCATTAACTATTAATTTTACCATCTCAAAATCCTCCTCTTTTATTTATTATACTCACGAAATTCATAAAAACCTAATAATTTTATAAAATTGAAAAATAACAAATTTTATCAGTTATGATATAATAAAAACAAGTAAAGGAGAAACAAACATTATAATCAATCAATCTTTAATTCATAAACCATATTTACAAAATTAATCTTAATAGTATTTACTATGTCTTAATTAGATATTAAATAATTCTAAAGTATGGTTTCACATGATGGTAGTGTCAAATATTTTCAACTATTAATTTATAATTAGTTGATGAATAATAAAAAAAGATTAAAATATTTAAACTTCTTCATCATCAATACACAAAAGAAGTATTAAATATAAAATAGTTAAAACAAATAGAGATAATCAAAAACACTCTATTAATAAATTTTATATGAAAGGACAAGAATAATGAATAAGAAAAAAGTAGTTATCGCTGCAACTTCCGGAGTTGCGTTATCGTTATTAGGCGTAAGTTATTATTTTTTTAATAATGCAATTAAACGCCCTAAAAGTAAAGTAAAAACTTCTACAAAAGAAACGGTTATTGATCCAATTACAAAAAGACGTAATGAATTTAATGAAGCTCATTTAGGGTGGTACCAAACTGTTGAAAAAGAAACTCTTGAGATGATTTCATTTGACGGATTAATTTTAAAAGCAAAATACATTAAAGCTAAAGAGCCCACTAATAAAACTTTAATTGCTATTCATGGTTATCATTCAAATGGTGAAAGGGAATATATGACTTATGTGAAATTTTATTATGACTTAGGTTACAACATTCTTCTTCCAGATGACCGTGCTCATGGTGAAAGTGAGGGAAAATACATAGGCTTTGGTTGGCTGGATCGAATTGATTGTATTGGTTGGATTAACTATATTTTAAGTTTTAAAAATGCTTCAACTCAAATTGTATTACATGGTATTTCAATGGGTGCAGCGACTGTATTAATGGCGAGTGGTGAACATCTTCCTTCTCAAGTCAAAGCAATTATTGCCGATTGTGGTTATACAAGTGCTTGGGACGAATTTGCACATCAACTTAAATACTATAAAAAACTTCCCGTTTTCCCTATACTTCATGTTTCAAATTTAATTTCAAAACTAATCGCTAAATATGATTTTAAAGAAGCATCAGCTTTAAAACAAGTCGAAAAATCTGTTACACCAACATTATTTATTCATGGTAAAAAAGATGAATTTGTTCCCACAAGAATGGTGAATGAATTATATGAAGCTTGTCAAGCAGATAAAGAATTGTTACTTATAGATGAAGCCGGTCATGCATTAAGCCATGTTTATGAAGAAGAATTGTATCATCAAAAAGTAAAAAACTTTCTTGATCGCTATGTAAGATAAAATCACTTGATTTTATCTTTTTTGATTCAAACTTATATCATAATTAACAAGCAATATTTTCAAACATAAAAAGACTATACCCTAAAGATATAGCCATAATTTTTAAATTCAAAATGATATTTACTCATAATCAATTCGTTCGATTTTAAATATGACCGGTCTTGTCCCATCTGAACAACACGTAATCATTGTATTTTCATCTTTCATCCAATCTTTCATGATTGAACCCCCTTGAAGTCCAGTATAAATATAACGAGAAATTGCGTCCCATGCTTCTGAACAAAATGGAAGTTTTGGTCCAACTGCTACCTGATCAGCATCACCGGTTGTTTGAGTTAAAGTATTTAATCGCATATGCCAAAAATCATCTCTTTGATCATCACGATAAAATACAAACTCATCACCAACATGATAAGATGGATAAACTCCTAAATTAGGATTTGCACAATAATGTTGTTGTAGTTCTGGATAAAGCTTTTTATCAAGAAAAACACATATTAAAAGAAGTGAGATTTATTTTTAGTTTTATAAAATGACGGTATTATTGATTATACTTTTCAACCCTTTGAGAAAATTCATTAAAGAATTGTTGACTTTCATTTCCCTCTACTTTTTCTTTTGGCGGAAAGTTTGCATCAAATTCATCTGCCTTTGCTTCATCAAAAAAGTAAATTTCATCTTCATAATATTGACCACTAATATTAGCCATTGAATTTTTATATAACTCACGAATTTGCAATGCTTCGAAATAATAATTTTCTGCATTTCTAATGTTAAATTTTTTAGCTGGAACAAATCCTTGTTTTTCATAAAACGCCGGATTACCACATAATAAGATAGCACGATAATCTAATTTAGAAGCAATTTCATAAGCATGTTCAATTAACTTCGTTCCTATTCCTAAATGTTGATACTCAGGTAATACCCCAATTGGCCCTAAAGATAATACTTTATATACTTTTCCATTATCGCTTTTAATAGTTCCTTCCATAAAAATAATTTATCCAACAATTTGATCTTTATTTACTGCTACAATATCTAATTCATAGATAAATTTAGGACTATTTCTCATAATATGCATTAAATAATGTTCTGTACAACCTGGCGCATAATAATTCTAAAATGCTTCACGAATGATATTTTCACTTTCTGGATATTCTTCTTTTTGTATTTGACGATATTTAATTTCCATTTTTCACTCTTTTTTTCTAATATAGTTTAACCATTTACAAGACAAAAGGCTATAACGAAATAACTTCATTGGAAGTTGAATTCGCTTAGCCCCTCAATTTTTATTTAATTCTTGTCCCGTCAGGTAAATCTTTAACTAATGTCACTAAATCTAAATCTTTTTTTGTAGATCCTGCTAAAATCATTCCTTGTGATTCTACGCCACGAAGTTTTGCAGGTTTTAAATTACTTACTACAATTACTTTTTTACCTACCATTTCTTCTGGGCTAAAATATTCAGCAATTCCACTGACAATTTGACGTGTTTCTTTACCAATATTGATTTGTGAAACTAATAAACGATCTGCACTTGGGTGTTTTTCACATTTTTCAACTGTTCCGACTGTTAATTCAACTTTGTTGAAATCGTCAATTGTAATCAATGATTCTTCTTTTTTAACTTCCTCCTCTTTTTTAGGCATTAATGCATCAATTTTAGGTTGAATATCTTTCATATCTAAACGAGCAAATAACATTTCCGGTTTTTCAACTACTTTAGTTCCAGAAACATATCCCCCAAATGTTTGTAAAGATTGTAGTGTATCTAATTCACAATTAATTTGAGTTAAAATTTTAGTTGCTGTTGAAGGTAAGAATGCTTTTAAACATACTGCACTAAAACGAATACTTTCTGCTAAGTGATATAACACAGTCGCTAAACGATCTTGTTTTGTTTCATCTTTTGCTAAAGCCCATGGCATTGTTTCATCAATGTATTTATTTGTTCTTCTTAATAATTTAAAAATTTCATCAATCGCATCGGCAACTCTTAATTCTTCCATTTTAGCTTGTACTTTAATAGGTGTTTCAATGGCTAATTGAATTAATTCTTGGTCTACATCTTCACTCACATTTTTGTTTTCAATCACACCATTGAAATATTTATTAGCCATCGCTACTGTACGATTAACTAAATTTCCTAAAATATTCGCTAAATCTGAATTAATTCTTTCAACTAATAAATCCCATGTGATAGTTCCGTCATTTTCAAAAGGAATTTCATGTAATACAAAATATCTGACTGCATCTACACCAAATAGATTAACTAAATCATCTGCATAAATTACATTTCCTTTTGATTTTGACATTTTTCCATCGCCTTGTAATAACCAAGGGTGTCCAAATACTTGTTTTGGTAATGGGATATCTAATGCCATTAACATAATTGGCCAATAGATCGTATGGAAACGAATAATATCTTTTCCAACTAAATGTAAATTAGCAGGCCAGTATTTTTTAAATAATTCCCCATGTTGACCATCTACATCATATCCTAATCCAGTAATATAATTAGTTAATGCATCGATCCATACGTAAACAACATGTTTAGAATTGAATGGTACTTTAATTCCCCAATCAAAAGTTGTACGGCTAACACATAAATCTTGTAATCCTGGTAATAAGAAGTTATTCATCATTTCATTTTTACGTGAAACTGGCTGAATAAATTCAGGATGAGTATTGATATGTTCAATTAAACGATCTGCATATTTTGATAGTTTAAAGAAATAAGCTTCTTCTTTGGCAGGTTTAACTGGTCGTCCACAATCCGGGCACATTCCATCGACTAATTGACTTTCAGTAAAGAAAGATTCACAGTCGGTGCAATATAATCCTTCATATTGGCTTAAATAAATATCTCCTTGATTATATAATTTTTCAAATATTTTTTGTACTTGTTGTTCATGGTACTTGTCTGTTGTTCTCATGAAACGATCATATGAAGTATCCATTAAATCCCAAATATGTTTTATTTCCCCGGCAATATCATCTACAAATTGCTTAGGAGAAATGTTTTTAGCATCTGCTTTTAATTGAATTTTTTGTCCGTGTTCGTCTGTTCCGGTTTGAAAATGAACATTATAACCTTGTTCTCTTTTAAATCTCGCAATGGCATCTGCTAATATAATTTCATAAGTATTTCCGATATGCGGTTTTCCTGATGTATATGCAATTGCCGTTGTAATGTAATAATCTTTTTCATTTTTACACATCTTTATGTCCTCCTTTAAAATAAAAAAACGTCCTTAATAAAGGACGAATTAATCGCGGTACCACCTTTTTTCATACTTTCGTATGCACTCATTCCTTAACGCGGCTAACGTTGACTCCTAACTATTCAAAGTCACTGCTCATGGGCCATTTTCATTAAACAACTTCATCTATTTCCACCATTCATAGACTCTCTATATCAGTTAATTTAACTACTTTTCCAATCTTTGCATTTTATAAATAAAGAATACCAAACGACCTTAGTGATGTCAATATTATTCCCGGTTTTATTTAATTTTTACCATCGTTTGTTCATTATAAATCCCATCGACTTTATTTTTAGTCGCTAAAAAGGTACTAAAAGCAGTGGCCGAACCCGTTGCACAAGCAAATTTAAAGGCTTCTAGTATATCTTTGCATTTTAAATATTGATGTAAAAATCCCGCAACGACTGAATCTCCGGCACCCACTGAATTTAACACCGTTCCATTCACCGCTTCACAAAAATACATTTCCTTATTTTCTAAGATTAATAAAGCCCCTTTATCTGCCATTGAAACGATAATATTTCTTGCACCTAAATCTTGTAATTTTAACGCATATTTATAAATTTCTTCATGCCCCCATAAACTTGTGTTAAACAATTCACCTAATTCATGATTATTAGGTTTTATTAAAAAAGGTCGATATTGAAGTACATCTAATAACGCTTTACCTGTTGTATCTACAATCACATTGGCTTTTGTATTTTGCATCAATACACGATAAATATTTTCTTCCACACTTGTCGGTATACTTCCTGCCATGATTAAATAATCAGTTGATTTAAAAGACTTCACTTTATCAATTAACTGTTTTAAATGGACTGCACTAATCTTAGGACCATCAGCATTTAATTCTGTTTCTTGCTTACTTTTAATTTTGACATTAATTCTCGAATTACCTTCTACATGAATCATGTCTTCTTTAATCCCCATTTTTTTTAAATGACTTTGAATGGCCTCTCCCACAAAACCACCTAAATAACCTAATGCGACTGAATCTGTTCCTAAATTTTTTAATACAATTGAAACATTAATTCCTTTACCACCTGCTTGATAATTAGTAGTAGAAGTTTTATTAACTCGTCCAATATTTAACTTATCAACTTCAACCAAATAATCTAAAGCAGGATTCATCGTTAAAGTATAAATCATGATTTCACTTCCTTCCTTAATTATTATTAAATCATTTTAATCTAGTAAATTCAAATGATATTTGTTAAAATTTTAAAGAGGTGAGTTTATGATCGATGCACATATCCATATCGAAAAAAGTCCTTATACTCTTGATCATATTATGCAATATGTAAATCAAGCATTAACTTTAGGACTTGATGAAATTAATTTATTAGAACACACACATCGTTTTAAAGAATGGGCTTTTCTTTACGAAGATACCATCAATTCTTCTAGTCAAATGAAACAATGGTTTGATCAAAAGGAGTTAATTTCTATTCAAGATTATCACCAATTCATCTTAAAAATACGTCAATTAGATTTACCCATTAAAGTGAATTTTGGTTTAGAGGTATGTTATTTTAAAGAAAAAGAAAGTTTTATTCATCAAATGTTAAGTACATTTAATTATGATTTTGCGATTGGGAGTGTTCATCACGTTTATCATTTAGCCTATGATTTTAATCCCATATCATTAGAGATTTTATGGCATCGTTATTCAATTGATGATATTTATAAAACATATTATAATAGTGTTAAGGATTTAATTAAATCTCATTTATTTACTCAAATCGGTCATATGGATACAATTAAATTATTTAACCTTTATCCTAGTTATGACTTAATACCGACTTATCATGAAATTGCAGATTTGTTAATTAAACATCAAATAATTGTGGAATGTAATAGCGGTTGTTTTTATCGTTATCATCATCAAGACTTAGGATTAAATGAAACATTACTCAAAATTTTAATTGATCATGGTGTCAATATCGTGACTTCAAGTGATGCCCACACTTATCAAGATGTCGGTAAATATATTAAAGAAATGTCTGAAAGAATAAAAGTATTGAAAGAAACGAGTCGTTAACTTCAATACTTTTTTATTTAAAATAATTGTATAATTATAAATTGAATAGGGGCTAAGAATTATAATCTTTCGCCCCTTTCACAACACCGTGCGTAGGGTTCCCTACACGGCGTTTCATAAGTTTATAGAGTTGTAATAATCTAGTGCACTTATAAATCGTATATTTTTAATACCTCATTTGTTAGTGTTCTAGAGAGTATGAAGCTATTGGCTATGTGCCTGTAGCTTTTTCTTGTGTTTGCCCATTCCCATGCCTTACTTTTATTGATACCTAGATTTTGTAAATTCCTATACTTCGTTCTTACCAATTTCCATCTTTTCCAATATATCATTCTTATTCTTCGTCTTATCCATGAATCCACTTCTTTAAGATATTTCTTCATATCAGCTATCTTATAATAATTGACCCATCCGCTTATAAACATTTCAAGTTCTTTTACAAGTTGTTTACTTGATATTGCTCTATTTCTTTTGGTAATTTCCCTTATTCTCTTTTTCATCTTTTTTTTAGATTTCTTGTGAACAGTGATTCGTACGTTACCACTCTTCTCTATATAAAATCCAAATCCTAAGAATTTTATCTTTGTTATATAGGCTACCTCTGTTTTCTCTTGATTTACTTTTACGAATAATTTCTCTTCTAAATATCTTGTCACCGTTTCTTTGACTCTCATTGCACTTCTTTTGCTTTTGAACTGATGCTAGAATAAAAACCGTACCGGTTAAATGTAAGAATTAAAGCATCTTATGGTATAATGTCATAAATTATTAACATAAGAAAGATGAGGAATTTAATGATGA